>JBBTSQ010000028.1:0-26359 GCA_038078755.1 Patescibacteria group bacterium | reverse complement strand
TTGTGCCCCCCTGCCGATTAATCATTTCTCCGCCTTCGCATTCAGGAATTTCAATCAAATGCTTCGGCGAGACAAGACCCAACACATCATACGTATCCGTCTCCACTCCAAAAAGCACCTCGCACACGTACTCTTTATCAAGCCCCAAATATTTTTCTTTTTGTTTACACTCCTCTCCGGCAAGCACGAGCAAAAGCCCATCAGCAAGCGGATCAAGTCTCCCCGCGTAGGTCATTGGCACACCTGCATACTCGGGATGCCCCGCTCGAAAACGCTCAACGCACGCAAGCGGTGTCTCCCCCACTTTTTTATATAAACAAAGTATTGATTGTATATTCGTCATAAGTTAGCTAGAATGTACCCATTATGCCAGAAAACGCAAGCAAAAAACTCTCTACCGATACGTACAAAGGGGTGCGCGACTTTTATCCGAAAGATATGGCAGTGCAAAGCTATATCTTCTCCACGTGGAAAAAAGTGGTGGAGCAATTTGGCTATAGTGAATACAGTGCCAGCGTGTTAGAACCTGCCGATCTCTATCGTGCAAAATCGGGTGAAGAGCTGATCAATGAACAGACGTATACTTTCACCGACCGTGGCGACCGCGAAGTCACCTTGCGTCCAGAAATGACCCCGACCGTCGCTCGAATGGTTGCATCAAAAAAGCGTGAACTGTCTTTCCCTTTGCGCTGGTACTCCATCCCAAACCTCTTCCGTTACGAACAACCCCAGCGCGGACGCTTGCGTGAACACTGGCAACTCAATGTTGATCTCTTTGGAGTAAAATCGCTTCAAGCAGAAGTGGAGGTGATCTCGATGGCAGTCGAAATTTTGCGCGGCTTTGGACTTACCGACACACAATTTGAAGTCCGTCTCAACAATCGCAAGATTGTAAACTTCATTCTAAACGACGTGCTTGAGCTTTCAGCGGATAAGAGTCACGCGCTTGCCAAACTCATCGACCGAAAGGCCAAAATGTCTGCAGAAGATTTCGACAAAAAGACCGAAGTGATTGTCGGTCTCAAATTCGACCTTTTTAAAACATTGATCAATTCACAAAATTTCGAACACTTCGTATCAGCCCTCCCCGTCCCTCTCCGCGCACACGAAGGAATCGTCGAAACGCAATCCGTCATCGAAAATCTCGAAAAACTTGGCATCACCAATGTTCGCTTCGACCAGACACTGATGCGGGGCTTTGATTACTACACGGGCACGATTTTTGAAGTCTTTGATACAAACCCGGACAACCGTCGATCGATTTTTGGCGGCGGACGCTACGACGACCTACTTGCCATCTTCGGACAAGAAAAAGTGCCCGCAGTCGGCTTTGGTGCGGGTGATGTGGTGATGAAGGATTTACTGACAACTTACAACTTATTACCAACAACTGACAATCAGACCCGATTATACATAGCAATAGCAGACGAGAGTTCGATGGGTTTTGCCCAAGACCTCGCCCAGACCCTCCGTGAATCTGGTGTCTCCGTCGCTCTCGACTATTCTGGAAAGAAAATCGGTGATCAGATTAAATATGCTGATAAAAACAAAATTCCGTTTGTGACCGTGATCGGTGCGAGCGAAATTGCCAGTGGCCAATTCAAAATCAAGCACCTTGAAACGGGAGTTGAGGTATCTACATCTGAAAGCGAGATTGCGCAGATTGTAAATCGGTAGTAATATGAAAAAGTGAGCGATTCAACAAATCGCCCAAAAAGAAGACAAAAACTATGGAATACTCCCACCTCGTCGGCATGTAAACCTACAAGTTCTGTCCCTCACACCCCGAGCTTTTGCTCGGGGCTTTTTTGTACAAAAAAACGGCAGGATGTGCTCCTGCCGTTGGTGTCAATCAAATGACATACTCAAGCTCAAGTGCTTCATCCAATTCGAGCTGGTGTTTTGCACGCGCCACTTCCGCTTCAAAAACCTGCCGTTCTTGTTCGAGTGCAATCTGGAGCCCTTCAAACAAGGACGTGGCAGGTTTTTTGGGCTTATGTACCGTAGCACACCCACCATCGGCCCAGAGATAACTGGCAACGATGTAAACAGGTTGCTGATCTACAAACCTACAGCCCTCACTCGCCAAGAGATTTTTGAGAGCCCCGTCAACAGTTTCTTCTTTCCGAAGCAAATCGGAGTTTAAGAAACCAAGAATGCAACGCCACAGTGGAAGATGTTTGTATTTCCCCACCTCGCACAACAAGGCACCATTTTGAGCAACCACAAAGACGCGCTCATACACCCATTCACCATCGTAACTGTAATGTATCCTCGCCGGCTCACTCCTAAACACCCCGAGATCCGCACGCTGGACGCGAACCGAGACATAATCCGGAACATACTTGTGTAACCACGGCAGTTCCCGATGAATTGCCGTGATTTGAGCGGGAGTGACAAGCACTCCTTTATCCGAATACCCACACAATGTTTCTTTCATGACTATCTCCTTGTGGCGTCCCGCCACGTTGGCTCCAAAACGTCCCGCCTTGAAGCTAGGTTTCTGTCTATTTAGTTCCATCGTCAAAGAACGACTTCACTGTTTTTATGATAACTTTCAATCGCTGTAGTTGTCAAGGCTATCAGAGATGCATCTATATTGTTAGAATAGCGGATACGTCCCGTTAGAGATGTTTATAGTTATGTTCTACACGTATGTTCTAAAAAGCACGAAAGCTAATAAGTTGTACACGGGTTTTACAAATAATCTACGGAAACGCTTTTCTGACCACAACCGTGGCGTATCAACTTACACAAAAGATTACAGACCATACGTATTGATATACTACGAAGCATGTCACAACGAAGAGGACGCACGGTCGAGGGAATTATATTTAAAATCTGGTATGGGTAAACGCTACATAAAAAATCGAATAAAGCGTTTCCTATCTCTAACGGGATGAGAAAAATAGTTTTTGATATTGAAACACGAAATATCTTTCAAGAAGTAGGGTCAAACGATCCGGTAGATTTGGATATTTCGGTGGTCGGTATTTATGATTACAGCACTGATACTTATTCGAGCTACGTACAGGAGGAGCTGAAAGATTTGTGGCCAATTTTGGAAAAAGCGGACATGCTCATCGGCTTTAATTCCGACCATTTCGACCTTCCCCTACTCAATAAATACTACACCGGTGACCTTTCAAAGATAAAAAGTCTCGATATTTTAAAAGAGGTCAAAGACTCGCTTGGCCGGAGGATCAAGCTCGACACCCTCGCCGAAGCCACGCTTGGTAAAAAGAAAATCGGACACGGACTGGAAGCGGTCACTTGGTGGAAGCAGGGTGAAATCGAAAAGATTAAAAAATACTGCCTTGAAGATGTAAAAATTACTAAAGAGATTTACGAATACGCACTGACGCACAAAGTACTGAAATACAAAGATGGGCCTGCGATTAAAGACATCAAACTCAATCCTGAACACTGGGAAGTGAAGAAAGAAAATGCTATGACATTTACTTTGCCATTCTAGAAAAAGGCAGATTCATGATGTACGATTTATGATTCATGAATAGAGGTCAGAAGGGTGGGCGCTTCGCGCCCACCCTTCTGGATTTCTTCGCTTCATACTTCATACTTTTTACTTTATACCTCTTAATTGACAAATTCCCCCTCCCAAGTACACTTACGGCAGAAACGATCCTGAACCCTTAAAGAGAAAGGAGTACCTATGGAAGCATGGCGCGTGTTTAAAGACACCGAAGCAAAGACATCGACTGGCCGTCTTGGCCGGGTACTCGAAGTCTCTATCGACTCGGGTTCAATCAAAATCAAATGGCAGAACAACGGAGAAATCGAAGTAATCTCCGCATCAGCCATCACCTCAACTCGAAAAGTCGTCTGGGAAGATCCTCTTGAGGAACCCACCGAACAATCGACATCATAAAAAGGGAACCCGCGGGTTCCCTTTTTTAATTGATCTAAATCCCCGCCAATTTTACCGCAACATACAATACCACCATTCCCAATACCGTTGCAAAAGTAGTGAAATGAGTAGGATGTCGGTGATGGCTTTCTGGCAGCAAATCGCTCGCGCCAATATACAAGAAAGACCCGCAAAAAAGAGCGAGGATAATCCCCAAGGACGCTTCTCCTAAACTTACCACGCGAGTGGCAAAAATACCGAAAATAGGTATCAGTGCCGTGGCAAACAGCCACCGAAAAGCAGACTGCCTATCTCCCCCATTTTTCAAAATGAGACTGACGACATTGAGTCCATCGACAAATTTATGAATTAATACCGCAAAAGCCACCACTGTCCCCACCTCAATCGACACTTGAAAAGCGACACCAATCGCCATACCATCGAGAAAATTGTGTACCAAGAGACTGCCCGCGCCAATGTGTCCGCGATGCTGTTCATTCTCGCAATGATCATCGGCATGTGAGTGCCCGACAGCAAAGCGATCCACCAGCATATACCCCACAAACCCGAGCGCAATCATGCTGGTAATAACTGATATATCGTAGACGCCATCCACCAACTCAATCGCTTCAGGTAATAAATCAAAAAAGGCCACGCCCACGATCGCACCCGCGCTAAATCCTAAAATCAAGTGGAGTTTATCCCGAAACTTGAGCGCAAACAGCCCACCGAGAAAGGTGATCCCACAAGCAAGCAAAGAAATGATGATAAGCATTGCAATAAAAGTGATTATTTTTTAAGTAACGTAGTAATATCAGCCAAGATCGTTTCAACATGATCCGCAGGACTGACTTTTCGATATTCGAGTACGATAATTCCTTTTGGATTAATTACAAAGGTTGAACGTTCAACGCCCATAAATGTCCGGCCATACATCGATTTTTCTTTCCAGACACCGTACGCATCACAGATTTTGTGACCTTCATCTGAAAGAAGTGGAAAATCGAGCGACTCTTTGTCACAAAATTTCTTGTGAGAGACAACTGAATCGGGACTAACTCCGCAAATCGATACCCCGAGCTTTGCAAATGTCGGCAATTTTTCATTAAAAAGTTGTGCTTCGATGGTACATCCCGATGTCATATCCTTGGGATAGAAATAGATCACGAGATACTTCCCGGCGTAATCGGTGATGGTATGTTTTTTGCCATTTTGATCGAGCAAAGAGAATGCTGGCGCTTTTTTGTTGAGTAAATTATCCACAGGGATATGCTACCACAATACCACCAATATTTCATCTCAACTAAGCTTTAATGAGTTTTCTTTCTATTTAGAAACCTGCCCGTCCGGCAGGCGGGTTATGATTTAGAACTTATCTCGCTTTGCGAGATCTGGCACAGCCAGAGAAATTTCTGTATGTGTATATGGTATACTATTTCCCATACTACTAAATTATACGTATGGACACATCAAATTCTAAGCTCACCATCCCTATGGCCATTGTGGTCGCTGGTATTTTAATCGCCGGAGCAGTCTTACTCAACAACAGCACTCCCGCCAAACTCGGTGGCCTAGACAAAAAACCTGCGCCAGAATCAGTATCGGTACCACTTTCACCAGTGAGCGGAGACGACCACATCCTCGGCAGTCCCAACGCACCGATCGTGATTGTTGAGTTTTCTGATTACGAGTGTCCATTTTGTAAAGTGTTCCACGAGACCATGCAGCGGATCGTCACGGAATACGGTAAGACGGGTAAAGTAGCGTGGGTCTACCGCCACTTCCCGCTCGACCAAATCCATTCCAAGGCTCGACCTGAAGCAGTTGCGGCAGAGTGCGCGGCAAGCTTGGGTAGTGCTACCGCATTTTGGGATTACTCTGATTTGATTTTCAAAAACACCCCATCAAACAACCAGCTCGACCTCGCGCTTCTACCAAATTTTGCTACCCAAATTGGTATCGATCGTACTGCCTTTACCACCTGCCTATCTTCAAAGAAATTTGACGCTAAAATCGAAAACCATCTGCAACAAGGATTGTCTGCCGGCGCCCGAGGCACTCCGTATAGCATTATTGTGACTGCCGATGACAAGCAGTATCCGATTAATGGCGCACAACCATATGAGACAGTCAGGGCGATGATTGAGACGGTTTTGAGTACGAAAGGGTAGAGAACAGAAATTTCTAAGTTCTAAATTATAATTTCCAATACAAAAATCCCATATCAGCTATAGCTGATATGGGATTTTTGGTCTACTTAAATTTCGGGGCTTTTCGTAGAGCAACTCGAGAGTTTAGGGTTGGGCCATTTAAAATGCCTTTGTTGAGCCACGCCACAAGACCAACGGCTCGTAGGTTTTCTTAAAGGCTCAACCCTAACGTAGCTTTCGGGGTTGAGCCTTTAACTTAAAATGCCTCCCCTAACGCTCAAGCCGAGCCATTTTGCACCATTTGCAATCAGCATCATCGCAACGATCCGAACATAGCGAGCCGGATCGCACTGCCTCTACCAATTTCGTAATCTCCCCTTTTACTTTTGCAATATCAGCTTCAGTAATCGGTAAAGAAACCGTCGGACAACGCCCCTTTTCATCTGGCTTCACAAATACCAACGCTGGCTCAATCTTTTTCCCAGAATACTTACTCTGTGCCGACAACAAGATGTAGTAGAAGACCAATTGACGGAAATAATCTCCGGTACTATTTTTGGTCTCACCCTTGATCCATGCCACCGACTCTGCCTGCTTGGTCTTGTAATCAAAAACTTTCACCGTATCTCCCGACAAAAGCACTGCATCCATCTTGCCATGAAGTCTTACTCCGGATTCCTCGGTCTCAAACCACGATTCAGTGAGCACTTCTCCGACTTGCGTAAAATGGGGGTGGAGCGCGGTCGCTACTTCTGGAATAATCTCAAGTAGTTCCTCTCGTACCGCACCCTTTTCAAAGGAAGGCAGAAGTGACCTATCGAGATACTCGGCGGTAGCACTACAAATCTCTTCCTCAATTCGAGAGACCAAAATACCTTCGCGCTTCAAATGCCACACTCGATCCATCGCGAGATGCATCGCGCTTCCCCCTTCAGATTTTGCAGATGGTGGCTCCGGTATTTTCAAAATACTTTTATAGAAAAATTGTTGCGGGCATTTTAGAAAATGATTAAGCGCGGTCACCGAAAGTCCTTTTTCAAATAATGTGCTTTGCGTGTAAGCACTGAGTTCTGCTGTACGAGCTTCCCCACCGCGTGTCTTTGCGAGCACAAACGCATCGTCCTGCACAGCAGGAATATCACTTCGTGCAATATCCTTTTCTGAAAGCTCATCGACAAAAGAGAGTGGGGTAAAGGCTTTCCCCGACACATCTGCAAGTGGCGTAATAATAGTAATATGCTTACGAGCACGAGTCAGTGCAACATAGAAAAGCCTCCGGGCGTCGCGAAGCTCATCTCCCTCATTTTTTTCTTGGGTAGGCAACACAAAAGACGCTGAACGTGGTCGAGTGAGCCAGGATTCATTGACCGCGTATGGTAAAAAGACTTCATCATACTCAAGCCCTTTCGAGCCGTGGGCCGTCATGATCCGAATCGGCGCATCAGGCACTCCCGAGAGCACCTTAACACTACGATGCTCGGCCACCAGACGGTATGAGAGCAGGGCTTCAATCAACTTTCGTGGATCGTCGGCATTTGATCGGTCACGGAAGGAGAGCTCTGATGCAAGCGAGATAATTCCTCGCCACACTTCAGCGTTGGCAGGATTTTTGATAATGGTATTTTGCAAGCCACTTTTTTCCGCGACATACACCAAAAAAGAAATCCCTCCGCGATGGGTAAGCTCACTACAAATACTGTGTATGACGGGCAATTGCTGTATCACCTCGTCGCTTTTGCCTGTCTTGACCAATCGAATTAGTGTCGATGCACGAGAAAATGGTACACCCCACAATCCCGCCGCGAGGGTGACCGCCAAGCTTTCAGTCTGTGACGGGTCACTGATAAAATGAATTAACTCAAAAAAGAGCGCGCCGATGGGATGGATAAAAATATTAATACCTCGTTCAGATACGGCAGGGATACCATACGCGTCACACAGGCTCGCGACACGCTCCACATCTCGATTGCGACGGACAATCACTGCGCATGTCGCCCCTTCCTCCCCCCCCGCTCGCTTAGAAAAGTCCTTCAGTCGCTCCACCAATACATTGTCTGCCGACGAGCTATTCCCCGCAGTAATCACTTCTATCGGTCGTGGCTTTTCATCTCCTCCCGCAAGGAGCCTTATTCGCAACAGTGGGTGCTCGCCATCTGTATAATTGTTTTCAATCAGAGAAAATCCTGCATCCAAAATATGTTTATGGGAGCGATAATTGTCTTCAAGCGAAATCACCTGCATATGCTTCCAGATACTTTGGAATTGCAAGAAATTTTTCACCGATGCGCCTTGGAATCGGTAAATTGCCTGCTTTTCATCTCCGACCACAAACAGATTGGGTGTATCAAAGAAACTGGCAATAATCCGGATGATCTCGTTTTGCGAGTCATTGGTATCTTGGTGCTCATCTACCAACAGATAGAGATACTTTTCTTGAATGAGTGATTTGAGGAGCTCATCGGTACGAATTGCTTTCAATAATTCAAAAATGAGATCGTCAAAGTCGATTTTCTTTTCAGCACGTTTTTTTGCTTCGTACGCTTCGTACACATCAGCGAAAAGCAGAGTTTTTTCGCATTTCTCAATCTGCTTTTTCGCATCCGCCTTGAGCTGGCCCTTGGTCGCGCCCCGAGTTGAGATAGACTCCTCATCATTTTTGATACGATCCGCTTCAGTGCGAGCAAAATCGGAAACCATTTCGGGAGTGAGCGCGTCACGTTTAGCGTCACTTACGGTTTTTAAAATGGTGGCGATATAAAAATCAGGCTCACCGAGGGGGCGAATAGTTTTGTATTTTTTGTCTTTCAAAATCTCTCGTACTAAGGCCTGCGCCTCGATGTCAGTCATTTGCAGGGCGCGGTAGATGTGTGTGAAGTGATCAGGAAATTCAGCAAAAACGCTCGAGGCGAATCCGTGGAAGGTGTGGATACGTACTTCATCCGCACGACTACCAATAATCTCGCGAAGTTTCATCCGCATTGCCTTTACTCCCGCATCGGTAAAAGTGATGGCCAAAATGCCCGACGGCGGAGTGTCGGTTTTGCGCAAAATGTTGGCAATACGGAGGGTGAGGATTGTGGTCTTGCCTGTCCCCGGCCCCGCAATCACCATTACTGGACCTTCAATCGTATCCACCGCCAATTTCTGCTTTTTGTTGAGCTTTTTGTAGGCAATATCAAAAGCTTCGGTGTTCTTTAGTTTTGTTGATTCGGGTACCATATAAATCCTTATTTTTTATCTTTCCTATCATTAATTTTCTTTACTCCCTTTGATCTCTTTATTCTAGTTTGAGCTTTTCCAACAGCATCCGGAGTTGGGAGCTGTTCCGGCATAGTACCACCAAGATTTATAATAGTTTTTCGAACTTTTTGACCAACTTCATAATGAGCCAAACTAGCATTTCCTTGACCTTTTATATTTTCACGTCTTATCTTTGCATCAGTTTGAGTAGCACGAAATAAATTAGCTGCTAATTCTTCACTTCCCATATGATCCAGAATCTTCTGTGACTTTTTTAATCTCTTTTTTGCATGAATAGCTTCCACAGTAAGTCCACCATACAATCCTTGATATCCAGCATTTTGAAATATTGCGAAATTCTCAACTCCTGCCCCAGAAGCAGTGTGTATCAAACTCGTATTATGCTTCTTCATCTCCTCACGTAAAAAGACACGCTTATTATCCTCAATCAAATTATCCGCCTTTTCTTGACGACGAGTCTGGATTGTAAAATAAGTTTGACCTTTTGCAACCACAATCTTTGTTGGGTCTGAATTTTGAACAATCAGATAACAAGCATAGCGAGAAAGACATACGGTATCTACTGATCTTTCTGCTCCTGAACCTATTTGGACCATTTCGTCCTTATGGACAAAATGGTTGTGGATAACTCCACCACTATTCTCACAAGCGATCTTCGCTCTATCAATTACATTCAGAAATTTTCGATAATCAGGGTATTCAAGAACTGTGGCAAGCTCACGTGATGACCAATATTCTGAGCCATTATTATCGAGTTTTTTAATCGCTTCAAATATATTTTCTTTCATAAAGATACTTATTTACCATTTCGTCTAACAATATCATTGAGTGTATTTTTCTTATCATCTTTCCAATAGTCCCAACCATTTACAGGACTACCCACGATTAGAGAAGCTGCCGAAGATGGACTCTTAAACTCCGTATCTTTCTGTAATATATAAAAATTACCTTGCTCAACCAAAAGACCATCCGAAATAAAATCAGATTTTGTCTTTTTTGCCCAACCAGTAAAGGCGTTAGTACTGTCTCTTCGAATCTTTGATCCACCTCTCACAACAACCTTCTGATCGTCGGTAAAATATGCTCGAGCGTCATATTTATCACCTATCAAATACAATTCGATAACCCCACTTGTATTTAAATCCGTTTTAGATTTAAAAATTTCTATATTTAGAATTTCAAAAATCTTATTTATATAAGAAAAGTAAGTATCAGCTATGTTTTCAGCTATTGAATTTGCTCTAAAATCTTCACCTTTGGTTGAATTATGCACATTAAACAACTTAGCTTGTTTTGCCCCAGTAATAGCCTTGTTTTCAATGATTGTTATTTCCTTACAATTTACAAAAATATAAGCAGTATTCCAAAAAACCTTTTCGATATCGACATTATGTTGCTTTAACCTACTTTTTATCTTCGTCGTCTTACCTATATAAACACTTTGTTCAGATTTTTCATCCTCACCGATCAAAAAATAAATCGCTTCTTGTTCAACCTCTTCTATATGTTCTATGTCAGCTCGAGTAGCCACAATCAAATACATATCCCAACCAACAACCCTTATCTCTTTCAGAGAGACATTGTCTTTTTGAGGAAAATATATTTGTATAGGTTGCATTTTATTAAAGTTTAAAAATCACGCACTAAAGACCACTTTACACCCTAAACAAAAATCTATACCGATTCCTGTAAAGACTTCTTGTATTTTAAAGACTTACTCGGAAACTCATACACGAGCCTTAAAAGCATTTCAGTAAAACCGAGAATCTCCTCAGCCTCCTCTCGAGATGAGAGAGCTATCTCATGGGTAGCCTCATTTCCTTTTGTTCTTATTACATCGACCCAGTCTTTTGTACCCTGCGGTATATAATTATTTTTATGAAGATAATCAACATAAGATTGGAAGTTTTTGTTTTCTTCAGCACCTTTTGACACAGCTATATTCATCAGTAATTTACGGCAAGCCATTGTTGAAGCGGTAAACGCACTAGCAGAAAAAGAGCTTCTGACCTCCTTGTAAAGTGTTTCTATATCTTTATTCTGGATGTTTGGGACACTTTTTCCAAAAGTCTTTTCCGGTGTTTGATTACATGACTCATCAATAAATGTTGGTTGATGACATTTGTGACAAATATATATATGCAATGGATGACTAAGTCTTCCATCACTTCTTTTTGCTATATAACCTTTATCAGACGCGACAGATTGTCCACAATAACCGCAATCAAAAGATTGTGACTTTAATGTATGTAAATTTTGCCACTCGATTATATTCATTGCACCATTATACTTTAATTATAAGTTAAAGTAAAGAAATTTATAATTTATTCCCTAATAATGCGTCTCTCTGGAAAACACGTTGAAAAGCGCAGATTGTAACCTTCGCTTTTATCCTCGCTTTATACTTTTTACTTTATACGTTCTACTTCCCTAGTAATTCCTCAACCGATTAATCCTCTCGTGACTCCGTATCTTCTCATGCGCTTTGGCCTCAATCTGACGAATACGTTCACGAGTCACCCCGAACTCTGCGCCCACTTCTTCGAGTGTGTGCGTGATACCATCTACCAAGCCGTGTCGCATTTCCAAAATCTTTCGCTCTTTCAAAGACAGGTCACTCAAAATGCCCCGCACTTGGTCTGACAAAATTCGTCGTGATGATTCTTGATCCGGAGAAAGGATTTTATCGTCCGACAAAAAGTCGCCGAGGGTTGATTTTTCATCACCATCGTCGCCCACCGGATTTTCAAGTGACACCGTATCCTGATCAATCTTTTCAATCGCGTACACCTTCTCCACATCAAGGCCCATCTCCACTGCAATTTCTTCAGCAAGCGGTTCTCGGCCCAAATCTTGAGACAAGCGTCGTACCACTTGTTTATACTTAGCAATCGTTTCCACCATATGCACTGGCACACGGATGGTGCGAGATTGGTCGGCCAAGGCGCGCGTGATGGCCTGACGAATCCACCATGTCGCATAGGTTGAAAATTTATAACCTTTTGTCCAATCAAATTTATCTACTGCCTTAAACAACCCCAAATTTCCTTCCTGAATCAAGTCGAGGAGGGTCAAGTCTGGTGAGCGACCGACATACTTCTTGGCAATCGACACCACCAAACGCAAATTTGCCCGAGCGAGCAAATTTTTCGCCTCTTCATCCCCTGCCGCGATACGCTTGGCCAAATCCTTTTCAGTGGCTCCAGAGATTAGTGGGTACTGACCAATTTCTTTCAAATACATCTGAATCGAATCATACGAAGAATCTCCGCCCTTAAACGAATACTTGCGTCCCGTGACCTCATCGTGCGGATCTAAATCCAAAATACCGCCACCCTCAAGCACATCAATCCCTGCCACTGACAAGCGACTATAGAGCTCATCCAAGAACATCACATCTTCCTCAACTGTTGGAAATTCACGCAAGATTTCGTCATAGGTCACGAAGCCTCGCTCGCGACCCTTTACCATCAATCTTTGTGCCTTGAGTTCAAGCTCTCGAGCCTTTTTTTGCACTTTTGAGACCACCTTGCCGCCACCCGAAGTCTTCTTAGAGAGAGGCTGACGAGCAATCTTTTTGACGACTTTTTTTGAAGCGGTCTTCTTACTGTGTTTGGTTGTTTTCGACATTAGAGTGTGGCAATTTTATGTGATAAGGCTTGGCACTGTTTTAATATTTCCTTGGCTTCGTCAGACTTTTTTTCTCGTTCAAACTCATATAATTTCCGCATTAATCCTTCGAGCTGTTCTTTCAATATATCTTTTTCTAATCCCCGAATCATCTCATCGACGGCTTTGGGCAACACTTCCGGCTTACGATAGGTCAGCTCTGCTTCAAAAATTAACTCATTCTTGCTTGGCAGAAACACATCTTCTAATTCCGTGAGTCGCTGTTTCCCTATCGCTTCTTCGAGTCTCTTTCGCAATCCTCGCGCCATCGCCTCATTGTCGGAAAGTGTTTCTTGCCACAGGAGGATGCCTAGCAGTCTCCGCTCAACATAATTGCGCTTAGATATATCCGCGTGGGGCGGAGATGCCGCAGTATCCGATACTGCGGGCGCTGTCGTCTCAATTTTTACCTTCGACAAATCAGCCCATACCACTTCTTCTTTTACCGCAAGCGCTCGAGCGATCACTCCCACAAAATGTCCTTTTTCAATATCACTTGAAAGCAATGTTACAAACGGAAGCACTGATTCAGCCACTTTCTTTGCCCGTTTTCGCGGATCACTTTCTTCAACGGACACTCGGTCAAGATAAAAATCAATAATGTGTTTTGACGTGCGAATAGCGTTTTTCCACGCCTCTTTATCAGACAGAATCAGTGATGCAGGATCTTCACCTTTTGGTAACGTAACCACTTTCACATCCATGCCGGATTCAAGCGCCATTTTTGCGCTCCGAATGGCCGCCTTGAATCCGGCGCCATCAGCATCGAACGCCATCATAATCCTCGAAGAAAGCCGATTAAGCATCTTGAGTTGATCAAAAGTGAGCGCGGTGCCAGACGATGCCACCGTGTTTAGAAATCCTGCTTGATGGGACATAATCAAATCCATCTGTCCTTCCACCAAAATCGAATAGTCTTGCTGGCGAATCTGATATTTCGCCTTATCATAGCCAAACAAAAAGTGGGACTTGCTGAACACAACCGTCTCTGGACTATTGACATACTTTGGTGATTTTTCATCATCAACCAACACTCGCCCAGAAAATCCAATCACTCGGCCCGAACTATCCGAAAGCGGAAACATCACTCGCCCTCGGAAAGTATCGTAGTAGCGTCCACCAACATCTTTACTTTCTTTATCGATCCGTTTTGAAAGGCCGGCCTTTTCAATTTCAGTATCACTAAAGCCTTTTGATTTTAGATGATCATAGAGCAGTCGCCATTCTTGAGGGACATAGCCAATTCGAAATTGACGGATAGTGGCGGTAGTCAATCCCCGACGAGTAAGGTATGTCTCTGCCGGAGATAGAGAGAAACCACGCTCGAAAAAAATGGTAGCTGTCTCAAGCGCGAGTAATACCCTGTCTTTCTCACTGCGAGCAGTAGGATTCTCTCTCACTAATTCTACCCCCGCTCGTTCGGCAAGCACTTTCAAAGCACCCACAAAATCGAGTCCTTCGAAATTTTCCACAAAGGTAAAAATGTCTCCTTTTGCCCCACACCCAAAGCAATAGTATGTCCCTCGATCGGGTGAGACAAAGAAGCTCGGGGTGCGTTCGTTGTGGAACGGGCACTTACCCTTGAGATTATTCCCCGCCTTATCGAGCTTTACATATGCTGATATGATATCGGCAATCGATAGACGTTCTTTGATTGTATCTACGGTTGACATTACACGATGAGAGTAATTACCCGCAAAACAGACACACCTCACTCACGAAAGAACAAGAGACTATCGCTCGTTTTCAAACGAAACCTTGTCGAGACCCTTCTCTTTCCGCATTGCTTCAATCATCTTCCACTTTGGACTATTCTTGTACCCAGTACCAGCAGGAATCAATCGGCCGATGATGACATTTTCCTTGAGCCCAGCAAGTCGATCTGAACTACCACGAATAGCGGTCGAGATAAGCACACGAGAGGTGTGTTGGAATGACGCTGCTGAAAGGAAGCTTCGGCGAGATAGTGACACCTCGGTAATACCCATCACCGCAGACTCTGCCTTTGCCTCTTCGAGATCTTTTGATTTCGCAAGAGCATTTTCTTGTGCCAAATGTGAAGATTCAACAACATCACCCGCAGACAAAGCAGTGCCCCCAGCAGACTTAATACGCTTTCGTGAGAACATTTGTCGGACGATGATTTCGATATGCTTGCGAGACACACTTTCTCCTTGTAGTTCGTACAGCTTAGATACTTCAGAAATAATATAATTCTCGGCTTGTTCCTTGCCTGCATATTTGAAGATCTCGTCGATGTTGGCTGAACCATCGGTGATAATCTGACCCTTAACTACTTTCTGTCCCACAGAGACGAGTGGCATACGCTTAATATTTACCACATACTCAATCGCTTCGGTCGCGGTCTTTTTGGTGGTCTTTGCCTTGTCCTCAATATCAGGAAGAATGGTGATTATCTTTTCTTTGCCAGAATCCTTGATTTCAGTCACGGTACCCGACACTTCAGAGACAATTGCCGGATTTTTTGGGCTACGCTTTTCGAAGACCTCTTCGACACGCGGAAGACCTTGAGTGATATCTCCCCCCACAGAAGCCGTACCTCCGGCGTGGAATGTACGCATGGTGAGTTGGGTTCCAGGTTCACCGATGGCTTGTGCCGCAACGGTCCCCACCGCTTCTCCAATTTCAATCGGGATATGTTTACCCAAATCAATACCGTAGCATTTTGCACAGACACCGTTCTCTGCTTCACAAGTTAATGGCGATCGAACTGCAACTGAAAGTACCTTTGCTTCTTCAAGTTTAAGTGCCTCTTCCTTAGAAAGTAGGTGGCCCTTTTTGTGAAGTACTTTGCCTGACGACGGATCAGAAACATCATCCGCGAGAAATCGTCCACGGATATTTTTTGCCAAAGAGACATCCATACCAAGTACCACTTCTTTTTTGAGGACAATAAAATTCTTGGTGCCACAATCCTCATCATTAACCACCACATCGTGAGCAACATCAAAGAGTCGTCGGGTCAAATACCCTGCTTTTGCGGTATTGAGCGCGGTATCGGTCAGTCCCTTTCGTGAACCGTGCGTGGTGATAAAGTATTCGATTGGAGTCAATCCTTCTTTCATAGATGAGAGAATCGGAAGTTCGATGGTCTCACCTGATGAGGTAGCAATCAACCCTTTCATTCCCACCATCTGAGTAATGTTACCTACCGAACCTCGAGCACCGGATTTGACCATATCAGATACCGATCCCATCGGATCAAGTGAGCCGGGAATCAGCTTTTCAACATCATTTTTTGCTCCGTGCCATACCTCAATCGTCAGCCGGCGACGCTCTTCTTCAGACAACAACCCTTCATTGAATTGGCCCTCAATCTCAACAGCACGCTTTTTTGCATCTGCAATCACGGCATATTTTCCTTCAGGCACCATCACATCATCAATGCCCCATGTAGTACCCGAAAGAGTGGCATACTTAAATCCAAATTTCTTAATCTTATCGAGAATACGTGGCACCTCGTTGATACCATATTGATTCATCATGCCATCTACCATCTTGGCCATAAGCTTTTTATCAACCTCTTGATTGACGTACGGATACTCAACCGGAAGTGTGTCGTTGAAAAGCAGACGTCCAACAGTAGTCTCGAATACCGTACCCGCAAATGCTTTAAATTTTGGCGTCTCCGGTGCCAATACTTTGATTTTCGCGCGAAGAGAGACTTCTCCGTAGGTGCGGGCAGTAATCGCACTCGATGGATCAGGGAAGATCTTACCCTCGCCTTTTTCTCCAGCAACCACCTTCGTCATCCAATAAGCACCAAGGATAATATCGAGAAGCTTTGCCACCACTGTCGGCTCGCCGGAACCGGGCTTCAGGATGTTTTTATTTGATGCCATAATCTCTCGAGCTTCTGCTTGTGCTTCCTCTGAAAGTGGAATATGCACCGGCATCTGATCTCCGTCGAAGTCTGCGTTGAAAGCGGTACACACCAACGGATGCACCTGAATTGCGTTACCCTCAATCAATATTGGTCGGAATGCCTGAATACCCAAGCGGTGCAAAGTCGGTGCGCGGTTGAGCAACACATATTTATGAGCAATTACTTCTTCCAAAATCGCCCACACCTCTGGAATAGCATCGTCGATGAGACGACCTGCGCCACGGATGTTGTATGCGAGCTCTCGTTCAAGTAATTTTGAAATAACAAACGGACGGAATAATTCGAGTGCCATATGTTTTGGCAATCCACACTGATCGATATTGAGTTCTGGCCCCACCACAATTACCGATCGACCAGAATAGTCGACACGCTTACCCAAGAGATTACCTCGAAGCAATCCTCGCTTACCTTTCAAGTTGTCAGCAAGAGATTTGAGTTGTCGCTTTTGAGATTGTGATACGGCACCTCCTGCGGTCGATGAGCCGTGGCGAATTGAGTTGTCGATCAAAGAATCCACCGCCTCTTGCAAGATACGCTTTTCATTTCGCAAGATCACTTCTGGAGCGTGGATTTCTTTAAGTTTTTGGAGACGGTTATTACGATTGATCACACGACGATATAAATCGTTGACATCAGAGGTCGCGTATCGTCCTCCATCAAGGGGAACCATCGGTCGAAGTGCTGGAGGAATCACAGGGATACGAGTAAGAAACATCCATTCTGGACGAATACCCGAAGCGATCATTGAGTTTATCACCGACAATCGTCGGTTGAGCTTCTCCCGCTCAAGAGATCCTGCATGTTCAAGCCTCTCCTTCAAAGAACCGGCCAATTTTTTAAGATCGATGTTCTTCAAGATAGTGTACACCGCCTCGGCACCAATTTCTGCCTCAAAGAGAGTTCCGTAACGCAATGAAAACTTATGATGTTGCACCTCATCGAGTACCAATCCTTCACTGATTGATTCAATATCTTTCTTTGCAGTAAGCAAAAGCTCCTTCAACATTTCTTTAGTCTTTTCATCTTGCGCGCCCTTAACCTTGCTCTTGTATTCAGAATCAAGTTCTTTGAGCAATCGATCTCGCTCCTCCGGAATAACTTTGGTGACGATATATCCCGCAAAATAAATCACCTTCTCAAGATCGGCAGTGGTCATCCCCATAATCAACCCGATACGAGATGGCAGACTTCTCAAAAACCAAATGTGACATACAGGAGTCGCAAGTTCAATATGTCCCATTCGTTCACGTCGAACGATCGATCGAGTGATTTCCACCCCACATTTTTCACAAATAATCCCCTTGTAGCGAATCCCACGGTATTTTCCACAATAACATTCGTAATCTTTATCTGGACCGAAAATCTTTTCGTCGAACAACCCGCTCTTTTCAGATCGCTGGGTTCGATAATTGATTGTCTCCGGTTTAGTGATTTCACCATACGACCACTCTTTGATTCGATCCGGCGAAGCAAGACGCAATGTCATCGCGTCAAAATCATTGAGTTCGATATTTTTTGATTTTGTATTGATCATAATAGTAGTGATAGTTCGCGATTAATTGGTATCCTCGTCAGCAAGCATCTTTCGGTCGCGCTTCATATCGATATCAAGCGACAATCCACGAAGGTTGTTGAGAAGCACATTAAACGACGCAGGAATGTTTGGCTGTTCAAGATTACGACCTTTGACAATTGAATCAAACGCTTGTGAGCGACCGACAATATCATCAGATTTGACCGTCAACATTTCTCGGAGTGTATATGCCGCGCCGTGGCCGAGCAGCGCCCAGACTTCCATTTCTCCAAATCGCTGACCTCCGCCTTGCGCTTTACCACCGAGCGGCTGTTGTGTAATGAGTGAGTATGGACCGATCGATCGCATATGAATCTTGTCTTCCACCATGTGATGGAGCTTCAAAATATACATATAGCCGACTGCGATATCTTGATCAAATTTGGTACCAGTACGACCATCAAAGAGTGTCATCTTGCCGTTTTCGTTAAAACCAGCCTTAACAAGTTCTTGTTTAATTTCAGGCACGGTTGCTCCCACAAACGGAGGTACGATTGCCTGATAACCCAGCGTATTTGCCGCGAGACCCAAGTGCAATTCCAAAATCTGACCCAAGTTCATACGAGATGGCACACCAAGCGGAGTCAAAATAATATCAATCGGTCGTCCATCTGCCATATATGGCATATCCTCTTCAGGGAGAATTTTTGAAATAACTCCCTTGTTGCCGTGTCGTCCTGCAAGCTTGTCACCCACCGAGATGTTTCGAAGCTGCGCAACCTCGATATGAATACGCTTGATAATACCTGACTCGAGTTTGTCTCCTTTATCTCGAGAAAAGACTTTCACACTAATCACACGACCGCGCTTGCCGTTTTCAATTCGCTTTGAGGTGTCTTTTACATCGCGAGCTTTCTCACCGAAAATCGATCGAAGCAGTCGCTCTTCAGGAGTAAGTTGTGTCTCGCCTTTTGGCGTAATCTTGCCCACCAAGATGTCGCCTGGGCGCACTTCAGCGCCGATACGCACGACACCCTCAACATCAAGATTTTTCAACTTCGCCTCACCAACATTTGGAATATCGCAGGTAGTCAATTCCGGCCCGAGCTTGGTGTCACGAACATTCACCACAAACTCTTCAATGTGAATCGAAGTAAATTTACTATTTTTTACCAATCGTTCAGAGATAATAATCGCGTCTTCATAGTTTGATCCCGACCAAGACATAAAACCGACCAGCACGTTTTGTCCGAGTGCCATTTCACCACCGTCAGAAGTCGAGGTGTCCACCAACACATCTCCTTTCTTTACCTTTTGTCCCAAATCAACCATCGGTCGCTGATGGAACGCGGTGAAGCCGTTGGTTCGTGAATAGTGAATAAGGTTATACTCTGTCTCCTTCCCTTTAGTATTTTTAAACACAATCTTCTTTGCGTCCACTGCAGAAATAGTACCGTCTTCTGGAGCCAAAATGACACGGCCAGTGTCCTCTGCCGCTTTCGCCTCAATACCGGTCGCCACGAGTGGCGCTTCAGGCACGATACATGGTGTTGATTGCTTCTGCATGTTGCTACCCATGAGCGCTCGGTTGGCGTCATCATGATTCAAAAATGGAATCATTGAAGTAGCGATTGAGAACGCTTGGTTTGGCGCCACATCGATAAAATCCACATCCGCGCGCGGGATCACCACCGGCTTGCCCTTGATACGCACCTCCACTTCGGCATCCAAAATCGCGCCCTTGTCGTCATAGCGGGTGGCGGCGTGAGCGATTTTATACTCTTCCTCTTCAAGCGCATTCAAGTAACTGACCTCGTCAGTAATCTTGCCATTTTTTACCTTTGCGTAGGGAGTTTCAATCATGCCGAATTCATTGATTCGGGCATAGATTGAGAGACGTAAAATCAGACCGATGTTTGAACCTTCGGGCGTGTGGATCGGACAGACGCGACCGTAGTGAGACGGGTGTACATCGCGAACTTCAAGACCGGCTCGTTCACGAGTAAGACCGCCGGGACCCAGAGCAGAGAGTGTGCGCAAATGTTCGAGTTCAGCAAGAATATTTTCTTGCTGCATAAATTGCGACAATTGGTTGGTGGTAAAAAATTCTTTCAGTCGCGCCTGGAGTGGTCGCGGAGAAATAAATTGGATCGGCATGGTGAAATCAGCATCAACGGTCGACATACGATCCATAATGTTTCGCTTCATTTGTGATAGACCGACACGAAGCTTCTGTTGCATCAATTCTCCCACCAATCGCACACGGCGAGAGCCCAAGTGGTCGATATCATCTTCCTTGGCATCAGGAGTGTTGTTGAGCGTAGCGATATGAGAGACGATAGTCGCCACATCATCTACAGAAATAGTTCGACGCTCAAGTTCCTTTGTCTCTTGAGATTTATTGAATCGACGGTTAAAACGCAATCGCCCTACTTTTGAAATGTCATATCGGTCAGCGGCAAAAATAGATTTGATAAATTCTCGGGCATTGTCAACGGTCGCCAAATCGCCATCACGGAGACGCTTATAAATCTCGACATACGCCTCATCGCGGGTCTTGGCGTGATCTTTTGCGATTGAGGTGTCAATCAGACTCTGAACAACCTCATTTCCTTTAAAAAGTGCTTTGATATCGCTATCAGTCTCGGCGCCCAACACACGAAGTAGCGCTGATACCGGAAACTTTCGCTTGCGATCAATACGGACATAGAGAGCGCCATCGGCTTCAGATTCGATTTCAATCCACGCGCCGCGAGCTGGAATGATTTTACCACCAAAATATTTTCGTCCACGAATTTCTTGAGCAGTGAAAAATACGCCAAATGATCGAGCAAGCTGGGGCACGATCACACGCTCAATACCGTTGATGATGAAAGTTCCTCGAGGAGTCATCAATGGAAAATCTGCGAAAAAGATTTCCTGCTCTTTCACAATGCCGAGTGTCTTATTTTTAAGCTTCACCATTACTTTCAGCGCAGCTTCGTATGATCGCCGATTGTCTTTTGCGGTGTATTCGTCTGCCTTTGGCTTGTCCATCTCAAAACCGGTAAACGAGAGCTCAAACTTCTTCTCCGCATAATCCTTGATCGGCGAAAATTCGTCGAACAATTCTTTGAGTCCTTTTTCAAGAAGCCACTTGAAAGACATGGTCTGCGACTCTACCAGATTAGGCACCTGCGCAAGTGGTTTTTTAAATCGGCTAAAATATTTTTTCGGTCGGCGAGCTCCGGTGATGGCGGTTGAGGTAGGCATGATGTGTATTAAACAGATAACGACTTTTTAATAAAATATGTGTTTTTCTTTATTTAAAAATTCTGGGTCGAGGGCAATTACGGAGCTTGCGACAAAGAAGTGCGCCGACGCTGTCATTCTAAACAAAAAAGACCTTTCTTGGCAAAAGGCTAACACCAATAATTGAAAACAATTATTTCGTAATGATAAGCAAGATATGCTTAGAAGCTGATAATGTAATGTAAACTACATTTCCCCAGTAACTCAATCTCGAGTAGTTGAGGAGAGTGTAGCAAATAGGCCATTTTCTGTCAATAGTCTACCTGTGGATACTGAAGCTCTAGCTCTGTTTTCGCTTCCACTCTTCTATTTTTGCCGTATGACCCGAGAGCAACACTTTTGGCACCGCATAATTTTTCTTTTTGTAGGTAAACACTTCCGGACGAGTGTAGACATCGGGACTCGACACCCGAGATTCTTCAAGCGATGAGAAATTACCAAGGACCCCTTTCACTTGTCGAGACACACAATCCATAATTACCATCGCTGGCAGTTCCCCACCAGTCAACACAAAAGGTCCTACAGAAACTTCCTCTACTTTGTATACTTTTTTCACCCGAGCATCAATCCCCTCGTATCGCCCGCACACAATCACAACGTGTGTTGTTTTGTTCGCGATAGTCTTGGCGCTTGCAGTGGTAAATTGCTCACCGTTTGGTGTGAGCCAGAGAATCGTAGCTTTAGTTGATAGTGTATGGTTGTTAGTCTTTAGCTTTAACTTGGTTTTATTTCTTTTTATTCCTGAATCATGAATCATGCTTCCTAAATCTCTTAGGGCTGTCTCAATCGCCTTAATCACCGGAAGGGCTTCAATCACCATACCGGGGCCCCCACCATACGGCTTGTCATCCACTCGTCTCTCGGCATAGGTTTGTTTTCTGTTTTTTGGCTGAATGGTAAAATCGCGTGGATTATAAAATTTCACGCTAATTTTCTTATCTTCAATCGCCCGCTTCAAAATCGACTCATTCAAATATGAGCTAAATGCGTCTGGAAAAAGGGTGATGATGTGAAAAGTGGTCATAAATAAGCTTACAGCTACTAGCTTATAGCTTTTAGGCTAAAAGGCAAGAAAAAGCGCCCTTCGAAAAGAGCGCTTGTACTTCGGCCAGAAATCAACTACTGGGGTGGCTTGTTTAATTTCAGGGTTTGCTCGGAAGCAATGCGGTAGGCGTAGAGCAAACCCATAGTGAGACAAACTCTGTTCCAAGGAAATCCGGGCCGGCCACTCGAAGCAAGGTGGCGATCAAGTTCGTCAAGCCACTCAATTATCGATTTCGCCCGAGCGGCCCATGAAATCAGTTCAGATTCGTCAGCACAAAGACTTGAGTAGCCGGCATCAATTTCCTGAAATGCTTTTTTTGTTCCGTCTCGAAACTTCCGTACACCCTCAAGATTATCTGAGTCTTTCAGCTGACAAAGAAATACCTCAGTAGCCGCACGAGCTGATACCATTATCATGTCAGGGCGATCAGGAAATGAACGTTTCCACAATCTTTCAGCACTCACAAAGAACCTTTCGTTTTGTTTCCAAAATAACCCTATCAGATAAGAAACTGTTGTCAAGATGTCCGTAATTAACAGTTCAGTGACTTAAAACACTTCACCAAAACCTTACGATATATCGTAAGGTTTTGGTTTGATGTTTCAGTATATCCAATCAAAACACACCCACTACGATACATCGTAGTGGGTGTGTTTTATCTTTTCAACAACCGAAAGATATTTTTATTTGCGGGTTAGTGAAGTGTGTTTAGAAAATTAAAAGACTTTTAGTTGAAATGTAATTGTTTGACGAAGAATGCCCCGCTCACTTTATGAACGGGGCATTCTTCTTTTCAACAACCGAGAAATATGATTTTTTACGGGTTAGCGGAGAGAGGCTAGAACACAACGAAATTTTTAAGAAAAATAAATTGTTTGAGGAGTCAGCGACGAGTTTTTATTTTTCTGTCAAGAAAATTGAGATTGTGTTCAACCTCTCGAAGCGCTTGAGTAAAAAATTATATTTTGAGGTCATCCATTGATTCATCCAAAGTCTTGACCACTCGCTCGGTTGGAGCGCCACCTTCTGGTTCGTTAATCTTCAAATTCACGCGAGAATTATTCTTCATTCCCACCACTCGCAAGAGCGTGCGGATCGCCTTTGCAGTATTGCCTTGGCGACCAATAATCTTACCCATATCTTCAGGCCCTACTGAAAGAGTGAGGAGCACCCCCATCTCGTCGACCGTGCGGATAATCTTTACCTGATCCGGAGCATCAACCAGCGCTTTAATAACATACTCAAGAAACACTACATCTTGTTCTTTATTCATAAGATTCTTTACAGCGTATTAGTAATGACAGGAGTGGTATGTGTACTACTTCTGCTAGATAAAGCATACCATGGAGATAGACAAGTCAGCAAGAGAGATGAGAAGCAAGAAAGACCGGAAAAATGAAAAGAGCCATCTGTAATGACACTGTCATCAAAGATGGCTCACCGAGACAAAGGACGCTGGGCCGATTATTGAGTCTGCATTGCGAATTTGATGGCTTTCACCAAGGCTCGGACAGACTTTTGATCGTAACGTCCCTCGGGAGAAATAGGCATAAAAGTGGTTAAATCCACCTCATCCTCACTGCGGTGCGGAATATGACGCGGATGAAAGGGCACTTCCAGTTTGAGTTGCTTACAGACAAGCTCGCCCAGACTTGGAAATTCTGAACGACTTGATTGGACCAGCCAGCCATCAGACCTTGCCACGATGGCAGAGCGACCAAAATACTCAAAACCCTCCTGCGAACGTCCAGCAAACGCCATTTCAGGAAGACCGTTGGGCGCGAAAATCCCATCGGCTGTGTTTGGTAGTGGTGCGCCCTTAACCTCGGCTTTAATTTTGAACGCAATAATATCTCCCGCATACCCTTGAGTAAGATATCCCCCACCCGGATGACCTCGAGCAATCACCCAAGCGCCAGTGCCCATCGGAATGACATACACATCTTTGTAGACCATTCCTCCCCTTCGAGTACTGTGATGATGGTCAGAGTCATCAGCAATTACACAGGCGAAACGACACACAAACTTCCGTGCCACGAAATCCTTGATGAGGTGCCGAAAAATCACATCAAGCACTTGGGCGACCGACAATCCTTTTGTATTCATATGAGTAAGAACTTTCGAATCCGCTTTTAATACTACTCAACAGAAGCAAGAAGTCAAGAAAAAGCCCCGCCAGTACTCTGGCGGGGCTTTTTCTTTTATCTTACGCTGTTACAACAGGAGCAGGAGTGGCCGGAGCCTTTGCTTCTTCCTTTGGTGCATCTTTAACGATCGGCTTCTTCTTTGGGAGTGGGTTTACTTTCTTGCCAGAAATAATCTTGTGGGAAACGAGCATATTGTGCATCGTCTCTGATGTCTGTGCGCCTTTTGAAATCCAGTGGAGAATTCGCTCTTTGTTCAAAGCGTTATTTCCCTTGCCTTCTCGAGGGTCGTATGAACCAACCACCTCAAGTGATCGGCCACTTTTTGGACCATTTTGCGACTCAGTCACCACCACGCGAAAAGATGGCTCGTTCTTTCGCCCAACACGTTGTAATCGAATCATTAACATAATGTAGGAAGCATCTTAACAGAAAGCATATATACGGTCAAGCGATACTGTGCTACCATAGCGTTTATGCAAAACTCAAAGCAAGTTTCTCATGGAGACTCCAGCAAGAAAACGCCCGTAACCAATACGTCGAAGATTATTGAGGGAATCATCACTATGACCAGCAAAGGTGTCGGCTATGTCGCCTCACTCGATCTCAAGGAAGATATCGAAATCGCACCGGAACACGTCAACACTGCCCTCCATAAAGACACCGTTGAAGTAGCTGTTGGAGGCAAAAATAGATTTGACCGAGTCCAGGGCACCGTCACCAAAATTGTTTCGCGGAATAAAACCAATTTTGTCGGCACGGTCGCCAAAGAAGGGGGTAAAACATTCATCATTCCAGACGACAAAAAAATGTATGTTGATATTGTGATTCCCCATCAACCGAAAGATCTCGAGGCTCCCGAAGGAAGCAAAGTATTGGTACGAATGACCCGCTGGGAAAAGACCAGCCGAACACCCGAAGGCGAAATCCTTGAAATCATCGGTATCGCCGGCGAGCACAATACCGAAATGGAATCCATTGTTCGTGAACGTGGGTTTGATACTGCGTTTCCTGAGACGGTCGAAGCTGAAGCGAAAGCGATCCGCGCAAAAGAATCTCCGACACCGGCATCCGAAATCGCCACCCGTCGAGACTTTAGAAAAACACTCACTTTCACCATCGACCCAATCGACGCCAAAGACTTCGATGACGCCATTTCATTCAAAAAGCTTGCTGATGGAAAGTTCGAAATTGGTGTCCATATCGCTGATGTGTCTCACTATGTTCGCCCAGGGACAGCACTCGATCGTGAAGCGGTCAAACGCGGCTTTTCGGTCTACTTGGTTGACCGCACTATCCCGATGCTTCCCGAAATCCTTTCAAACGATCTCTGTAGTCTCAACGCGCACGAAGACAAGCTGGCTTTTTCCAGTGTCTTTGTGATGGATAGCAACGGTGCTATCTCTGACCGATGGTTTGGCAAAAGTATCATCAATTCCGCCAAACGATTCACCTACGAAGCGGCGCAAGAAACTCTCGATGCAAAAAGTGGCGAGTATTTCGAGGAACTC
>JBBTSQ010000027.1:0-4597 GCA_038078755.1 Patescibacteria group bacterium | reverse complement strand
CGCGTACCCACAATCTTAAAGATATTACCGTCGAAATGCCACGAAACAAGATGGTGGTGTTTACTGGTCTTTCTGGATCAGGCAAGTCATCGCTTGCGTTTGACACTATCTTTGCCGAAGGGCAACGCAAATATGTTGAGTCACTGTCTTCATATGCCCGACAATTTCTTCGTCAAATGCAAAAGCCGGATGTAGACGAAATCATCGGCTTGTCTCCCGCTATTTCAATCGACCAAAAATCTCGCTCCAACAATCCTCGCTCGACCGTGGCTACCATCACCGAAATCTACGACTATCTGCGTGTGCTGTATGCTCGTATCGGTCGGCCACACTGCCTTGTCTGTGATCGAGAAATCAAAAAATTGTCGAACGAAGAAATCCTCGAGACCATCATCAAAAAAGTGACGAGTGGCGGTTTTGACACTACTTCAAAAAAAGTGATGGGAGTCGAGGTGACCAATGCTAAAATCAAAATTTTCTCGCCAATTGTGGTGGGGCGAAAAGGGGAGTACTATCAGCTCCTCTACGATCTCTTGGGTGAAGGCTATGAGCAGGTGAAAATTGATGGCGAGTTGAAAAAACTCCGCGAGCAGATTATTTTGTCAAAAAACAAAAAGCACAATATCGACGTGTTGGTAGACGAGTTGTTTGTGAGTGAATTTAAGACTGCCCCAGGCAATGCCCGTGAGCGCGTGAGTGAAGCGATCGAAAAAGCGATTGATAAATCTGGTGGCTTGCTCAAAATCGAGACTCCCGAAGGCGAGACACTGATGTCGGTCAAATTTATGTGTCCGTACGATGGCTACTCATACCCCGAGGTTGAACCTCGATTATTCTCGTTCAACTCGCCGTATGGCGCCTGTGAAGAATGTAAAGGTCTCGGTACCAAACATTTTTTTGGTGACAACACCGAGGATGCCTGTGAGGTGTGTCACGGCTCACGTCTTCGCAAGGAAGCTTTGTTTGTCCGTATCGGCGGCAAAAATATCGTCGAAGTGACGGGAATGTCGATCGACACCGCGGACACCTTTTTCAAAAATCTCAAGCTCAACAAAGTCGAACAAGAAATTTCCAAAGTGGTGATCAAAGAGATCGGAGCTCGTCTGTCTTTTATGATCAATGTCGGTATCGAATATTTGACCCTCGACCGAAGGGCTCACACCCTTTCGGGAGGCGAGGCTCAACGCATTCGCCTCGCCTCCCAGCTCGGAAGTGGCTTGGTTGGCGCGCTCTATGTGCTCGACGAGCCGACCATTGGTCTCCATTCTCGGGACAATGATCGCTTGATTAAGACCCTCCTCCATTTGCGGGACATCGGCAATACGATTGTGGTAGTGGAACACGACGAAGATACCATTTTCTCATCAGATTATATTGTCGACATCGGCCCCGGTGCCGGCATTCATGGAGGAGAAGTGGTGGTTTCGGGCTATCTTGATGAATTACTCACCGCCAAGAAAAATCCGTCAGGATCGCTCACCCTCGACTATCTTCGTGGAGACGCGAAAATCGAGGTACCAAAAAAGAGACGTGATATCGATCGCGGCAGGCTCTTGATTCGTGGCGGCAATATTTTTAATATCAAAAATTTGAATGCCGATATTCCACTGGGAAAACTGGTGGCGATTACCGGCGTGTCTGGCTCGGGCAAGTCTTCATTTATGTATGAAATCGTGCATAAAAATTTGCAGGCACGACTCGAGCGCAAGTATCGTAGTCCACAAACGTTCAACTGCACCTCTTTCTTGGGCGCTGAATATGTCAGTCGGGTAATTTTGATTGACCAATCTGCTATCGGCCGTACCCCTCGTTCAAATCCGGCGACCTATACCGGCGCATGGACATTTATTCGCGATATGTTTGCCGAGACTTCCGAGGCGAAAGCACGCGGATGGGGAGCGAGCCGATTCTCTTTCAACGTCAAAGGTGGCCGATGCGAGACCTGTCAGGGTAATGGCGAAATTGCAGTGGAGATGCACTTCTTGCCAACGGTCTACGTGCCCTGTGATGTATGCCAAGGCAAACGCTTCACCAAAGAGACACTTGAAATCAAATACAAAAAGAAAAGTATTTACGATATCCTTAAGATGACGGTCGAGGAGGCGGTAACTTTTTTCGATGATATTCCTTCAATTTCAGATCGTATTCGTACGCTCAACGAAGTGGGTCTGGGTTATCTTGAGCTCGGACAATCAGCTACCACACTCTCCGGAGGCGAGGCTCAACGAGTGAAAATTTCTTCGGAGCTCTATCGTCCACATATCCAGAAAACTATTTATCTGTTGGATGAGCCGACCATTGGGTTGCATTATGAAGACGTGAAAAAATTGATTGAGATTTTGCAGAAATTGACCGATCACGGCAACACGGTGATGGTGATTGAACACAACTTGGATATTATCAAGTGCGCGGATTATGTGATTGATATTGGGCCAGAAGGGGGAGTTGGTGGTGGAAAAGTGGTAGCAAAAGGCACACCGGAAGATGTGGCGCGGGTGGAAGGCTCACACACGGGAAAGTATTTGAAGAAGATGTTAAAAAAATAGACATCAGAACACAGACAACAGACACTAGACCAGAAGGAGAGGAGAAATTTCTAATTCCTAAATTATAATTTCTAATTAGGGGGAAAAGAAAGCCGGCAAACCAGGGGACTGGTTTGCCGGGGCGGAAGAACTTGCTCACATTGAGATTTTGAGGATCACCCAAAGTATCTCAGAGACCGTAGGGAAGAAGATTCCTATTACGGTCAACATGCCGGATATGCCACACATCCACACTACTTGAGTTCCAAAATCATTCAATACCCCCGATGGGTTGCGCCAACAGGTGTGTTTGGTAACGAAAGCATAGTATTTTGTCAGCCTATCGATCGCATCACATCTCCTCTGGTGAGCTTTTTCTGTGTATTTGTGTGGATAAATCCGCCGATTAACCAGCCAGGCATCATAGACATACGGGGCAATAAATGAAAATTGCCCAGAAGCGATGATGAAGATAATCCAACCAATAATTGACGTGGGAAGGTGTCCAGACTCAAAAATGTGTTCAAGGTGCATAAGGTCTCCTGTTGCTGATGTTCTGAGTGTAGTGTAGTATAGTATTATAATTATGTCAAATATAGAGACCAGCCTAAACATACTTCCTGACACCCCCGGAGTGTACTTTTTTCGAGGAGAAAAAGGGATTTTGTATATTGGCAAAGCCACGTCGCTCAAAGATCGGGTGAGGAGCTATTTTGGACCGGATTTGATTGCTACACGCGGACCGCTGTTGGTGGAGATGGTATTCAAGGCCACCTCAATCGACTGGCAAGAGACTGATTCGGTGCTCGAAGCGATGTTGCTCGAAGCAGAGCTTATCAAAAAGCATCAACCATATTTCAACACCAAAGAAAAAGATAACCGAAGTTTCCTACTGGTAGGGACCACCCTCGAAGCGTTTCCAAGAGTGGTCACGTTTCGCAAAAAAGAACTTCTCTCCCCACTAAAGACTAAAAACCCCGCCCGTACCGAGCGGACTCTGGTCCGTTCGGGCGGGTACCAACTAAAAACTCTCTTTGGCCCCTACCCAAGATCGTCGCAACTTAAAACCGCATTAAAAATCATTCGCAAGATTTTTCCGTATCGGGACGAAAAGTGTATTCCGAATCAGGGCAAGGGATGCTTTAATTATCAGATTGGACTTTGTCCCGGAGTCTGCGTGGGACGGATTTCAGAAAAAGACTATGCGCGGACGATTACACATATTGAGCTATTTTTGTCAGGAAAGAAAAAGGCGCTGGTAGCCGCGCTCACAAAAGAAATGAGTTCGTACGCCAAAAAACAGCAATTTGAGGAGGCGGGCAAGATTAAGCATACATTGTTTGCGCTGGAACACATTCAAGATGTGGCATTGATCGGCGAAGATGATTCACAAAGTGATAGTTCAGGGAAACCATTTCGAATTGAGAGTTATGATGTGGCGCACACCAGCGGAAAAAATGTGGTTGGCGTGATGACCGTGGTGATAAATGGGGACGTGGAAAAATCGCAGTATCGAAAATTCAAGTTGTCTGTTGAAAAAAATGATGATGTCGGCGCGCTCAAAGAAATTTTGACTCGTCGGCTCACTCACGGCGAGTGGGGGAAGCCCGACCTCGTGGTGGTGGATGGTGGCAAGGCGCAGTTGCGTGTGGCGAAGATGCTCGTCACTCCCGTTTTTCCGGAGGCGGGGATTGTGTCGGTGGTCAAAAACGAAAAACATCGGCCAAGCCATCTTTTGGGGGACACTAGAGTGGCGGTCAAACATCGGAAAGCTGTTCTTTTGGCGAATAGCGAGGCACATCGGTTTGGGATTGGCTATCACCGTAAACTTCGGGGAAAAATATAGAAGCCCCAAAATCATATGTCTACTTTGTTGCGGTTCGGATTTTCTCTTCACCATATACAAATATGGCTCAATCGAAAATCCTCCCACGCCTCGTATCCATTATGATTTTAGGGCTTCTAAAGAAACTCTCTATAATTAGCCATTTTTTACACTTTTCATCGTGGCGTGGCTCAAATTAGCCCTAAAAGGACTAAACAGCTCACTACTTTTGAAGCTGAAATTTTTA
>JBBTSQ010000026.1:0-36554 GCA_038078755.1 Patescibacteria group bacterium | reverse complement strand
GATTTCGGGACTTTTCTGTCTGATTGTAAGTTGTGTGTTGTTAATTGTTTGTTTACTCAATCACTTCCTCACTCCGAGCACATCCGTAACCATCTGGTGCGGGAAATCAAAGACATCTCGCACCAACTTATCGTGAATACTCATCCGATATTGGAAATCAACCGTCTCGAGCACCACATAGCGAAGTTCGCGACCAAGCTCTGACTCAACAGTCTTGATTAGTCGTTCAAGTGCGGGCATTTTTATCTTGTCCCCCACCACCAAGAGATCGACACGAGTATCATAATTTTGAATAAACACACCCGAAAGCACGGTCAATTTAATTTTTCCCGTCTTCGAAATGCGTTTACCAATTTCTTCTGAAGTAAACGGTGTGATTGCAAGCAAGAGATTTCGAAGTGGCAAAAGAGAAGCGGAACGACTGTTCAAAACAAACGCTTTCACTTTCTTTTTACTTGCTTTCTTATCAGAAGATTCTATCGTTGCGATTGTTTGCTTCACCAGAGCACACCCAATCAACACCGTAAGTTCGGGGCGTATCTTTGGCAGTGTCGCCTTTACTCGCAGAGACAATTCGTCGAGGGTATAGGCTCGTTCGGGATTAAAAATAAACAGTCGTAACAATTTTACTCGTATCGGGTTTCCAAACAGTTGTCCAAGAATATCAATCATACAATGACTATCATTAAGAGTATGAAACCATACTAGCACCGCCGTTGCGTTTTACACAATTGCCAAAGAGTGTGCCGTCTGTTCAAAAACAAAAGCCACGCAAGTATCGCGCGGCTTTTGTTTTTGACGAGACGGAGTCACCCCGCCCCGGTTTTACCAAACAAACGCTTTTCTATATAGAGAATATGTATTTCACAATTCCTATACAAAAACATTCTTCCAGCAGTGAAATCGGGGCGGGATTTCGCTCAAGATTACTTGAGCTCAACTTTTCCTCCGGCCTCCTCGATCTTCTTCTTCAACGCATCTGCATCCTCTTTCTTCATACCTTCTTTGATCATCTTTGGAGCAGCATCTACCATATCCTTTGCTTCCTTAAGGCCAAGCGCCAACACTTCTTTGATCACCTTGATCACCGCAATCTTGTTTGCACCAGCATCCTTGAGCTCAACATTAAACATACTCTTCTCTTCTCCGGCTGGAGCGGCAGCGCCAGCAGCTGGAGCAGCAGCAACAGCGGTTGCCGACACGCCAAACTTCTTTTCAAACACTTTGACCAATTCGTTCAAATCAAGTACCGACATTTTTTCGACTGCAGATACAATATCAGCAAACTTTGCAGGCACTTCTACTTTTGTTTCTTCCATGGGGTTAGTGATTAGTTGATAGTCTTTAGTTTATAGAAAAAACCAAAGAAATGATAATAATTTCTTTACGCGGTTGGCTTGGTCTTCGCAATCTCTCCCAAAGCAACGACAAATCGTTGGAGTGGTGAATTGATCACGTTGGCAAACATACCGTGGAGCGTCGAAAGCGACGGGATCAAGGCGATCGCCATCATCTCCTCTTTGCTCATAAACTTACTCTCAAACACACCTCCGACAATCGTGAGCTTATCTTTGAGCTTCTTTTGGAAGGCAAAGATTTCTCGTGCCGGAGCCGTCAGGTCACTCGCATACGCGATTGCAATTTCACCATCGAGTGTAGGTAAACTTCCAGACACATTTGCATCTGCAAGTGCACGCTTTATCAACGTTTTCTTTGCAACGGTGTAGGTGATCTTGTTCTTAGACAGCTCTTTTCGCATCGCGGTCGAATCGGCTACGGTCAATTTGTGAAAGTTGACGAATACGGTCGACTTTGCGCTTGAAAGAGCTGTCTTCAAACCATCAATGACTTCTTTCTTTTGTGATTTGGAAACGGGCATATCTTTTCGATTACTGTTAAGTAAAGGCTTGTAACTAAAAAACCGCAAGCTATTTGCACAGCAAGCGGAGTAGGAGTTGAGGCGCTTTTTACAGCGCTTTCGACCTCTGTACAGGACTTATGGTCGCCTGTAGTCTCCGAAGCCTTACAGAAGCGAGTATAGCATACGATAGGATTTTGAGCAAGAAAATCTAAAAACTCCGTGATTTAGGTTGAGCCTTTAAAATACGGCTCTATTCAGCCACGCTACAGTTTAAAGGCTCAACCTGTAAACGAGCTTTTGGGTTGAGCCTTTAAACCCTGCCGACAAAATCGCTTGGCGATTTTGATGGCTTTCCCCATACTTTTTACTTTTTACTTCATACTTCCTGCTTCACACCAATACATTCAGCCTTCTGGCTTCAGTATCTTCGTCGTTCTCACTCCTCGACCTCAAACTCCCTATCAATAATCCCCTTCACCGCAACAATTGGCTCCGACTTAAAGACTTGCGTGTACGATTCATCAGGATTCTTGCGTTCGATAGTCACATAATATTCTCCGGTGTCCGGCACCAGCGCATAATACCGACCGAACTTGTCCGTCACTTTTTGCGCCACTTCAGTATCAACTCCCGAGGCAAAAATTCGTACAATTGCAAAGGCGAGTGGCTCACCGGTATTCTTCATCCGTACACCACCGTAGGGCTTGCTAGTAAATCCGGCGATACGCAAAAGCGCCAGCACTACATAGACCGCAAATGTAGCAATGTTGTAGCCTTGCGGAGAAGCGAGAAGCGCCAAAAGCGAGATGCCGAAACCGATCGCAAAAAAAGCGTCAGTGAATTTACGGATAGCCCGATCGTGCCGAGTATAAAATTTCATCAAGTTGCGTGAACCCTTGGTCACCTCGTTCCAATCAAGCTTTTCTGGATCAAGTGGAATATTTTTACTCACCACCCCGCCAAGTTCGGCCACCGACAGTGGTTCACCAAAATAGAGATCGGAATAGAGCTCATCCGCCACTTTGCCCGCCAATTTTTTTGACGGAAAAGAGTAGTGTGTTTTGTTGGCCACAATAGTGTAGCTTCCGGGATTGAGCAGAAAGCCGTAACGTCCATCAAGATCGGTGATCGAAGCCGACAATTCATTGCCAGATGCATCTTTGAGTACCACATACGCAGGGTCGAGCGGCTGTTTAGTGACACTGTCGTACACCGTCCCCCATGGGCGATGTCTTTTCTTCAGACCAAAGGTGGCCAAGAGGAGCGCCCACAGTCGAAGCGGGATCAAAAATAATTCAGACACTGACAGTGGATTAACAAAAAGTGCTGACGCGGTGACCACACCTCCACCAATCGCACCGACAGTCGAAACTGTTTTGGTGACCGCCGAACCGACTGGAGTATTGATGGCCTGTTTAATATCTTTAGCGGTGTTAATGATAACGTCCGTGGCAATGGCAATACTTTCTGAAACTTGCTGTCTTGCCGCAGTAAAGGTGTCAAAAATAACCCCTCCTCCGCTCCCACCAGATCCTCCGGCTCCGGAAACACCCGAGGCACTGCCGGAAGTAGGAGCGGGAGAAGACGCGACATCAGTAATTTGAGTAGGTGTTTTTACAGGTGGTGGTATATCGGGGGTTGGTGGAGGTATCACTACATCTGGAGTGGGTTCCGGAGGAGGAATCGGTGGCGGAAGGGTAATAGCTGGTATCACAAAACCAAAACTGCCGGCGGCTCCACCGCCACCCAATACCACTGTCGCGTTTACTTCGCTGGTATCATCTGCTGAAGTACAACCGGTGTCAGTCGGATAATCTGTTGCGCCATCACTATCATCATCGGTTGCGTTGTTACACGCCGGTCGCGCGCCTCTCGGTCGCCAATCGATATTGACCTTGTGATCATACGAACTACAGGTGCTATCAGTTGCGCAGTTAAAGACCACCCAGCCGTAATTTTCACTCCACGCGTAGCCGGCAAAATCGCCTGAAGAATCGACAGTCACTCCGCCATTGGTCGGCGCAAAATTAATCCACCCCGTCTGCTCACCCCATGCGTAGCCTGATAGCGTCCCCTCGCCGTTGTTTGTCACCCCGCCACCTGAAGGCGCCAGATTAATCCACCCGACAAAGTCGCCCCATGCGTAGCCGGTGAGCACCGAGTCGGTGAGGTGCACGTTGCCAGATGACAAGCCGAAATTAATATATCCAAAGGCGCTGTCTTTGAACCGAGCGGTATTATTCGCCGAACTGCTGATGGTACCATCGGTACTTGAAGCAAAGCCCACCGATGGCAGGAGAAGTAACATACAGATGAGTAGAGCGCGAAAAGATAGCATAAATTATAATAAAGGTACTCCAGTGATCAGCTTAAAGAAAAACGGTATGATTGGGGCGATAAATCTCCAGAGATAAAACACCACCAAGACGGTGAGGATCAGCGCGTAGCGTTCGTAAAAGATGTGGAAGTTGTAATACTTGTAGGGCACCAACACGCCGAGAATTTTTGAGCCGTCGAGTGGTGGCAGGGGGATTAAATTTAAGATAGCCAAAACCAAATTGATCAACACTACCACCGAAAGGGCTTTGAGAAAGGTCTCGTTTGGATACAGCACCATCGACAATCTAAATGCTAGTCCGAACACGACCGCCAAGATGATATTTGAAAGCGGTCCGGCAAAAGCAACGATGGCTTCCGACCATTTACCATACTTTAGATTATATATATTGACCGGTACCGGCTTGGCCCAGCCAAAAAGCACCCCACCGATCTGGTATGACAAAAACGGCAAGAGAATTGAGCCAAACAGGTCGAGGTGACTTACTGGATTTAGGGTCAATCGTCCGGCGAGACGCGCGGTTGGGTCCCCCAAACGATTGGCCACCACTCCGTGAGCCACTTCGTGCACCACGACCGACATAATCAGCACTGCGATAGAAAAGATGAAATCGATAGACATAATTTACTCTATATGATAGCATAGTGAGGCTCAAATATGAATTTGAAAAGTCTAATTCCTAAATTATAATTTCTAAACGTTATGGCACGAACTTGCCCAATCACAAAACGAGGTTCCCTACTTGGAGGTGGCTATAGCAACCGTACTCGCGCGACCCAGTACAACCCTACTGGCAAAGTACGCCGACAAGTAAACCTTCAGAAAAAGCGTATCTATGTCCCCGAGCTCAAAAAGACGCTCGTGTTGACTATCTCTACCCGCGCGATCAAGACCATCAACAAAAACGGCGCTTACGCTACCCTCAAGAAAGCGGGAATTATTTAATTCACAAGTTATTTAGTCTCTAGTTGATAGTTTTTAGTGAAAAGCAACAGCCCCGCCTTAATACCGGCGGGGCTGTTGCTTTTTTATGCATAATTAGTATTATAAAAAAAGAACTGTTCGCTCAAAAAACCGAGTAACCTATGCACAGCGTTATCAATTTCATGGCATCCTGCGTAGTGATCCCTCGATTCCTGGACCACCATTTGGTCCGTACAGGATCTGCACTCCTTCAAACACTTTGCTGGAGTATGTGCGCCGAGTCCTCCAAGACTTCGATGACAGAAAAACAAGCGTTACTATTGAGTGCAGTCCTCGATAAACTGTCCGAGGTGCCACTCAAACACATCGACAAGCTCACCATAGTTACCGATCCTGACCCATTTCTTTTCATGATGGTGATCAGAGAAAGATAATTCGCCAACAAGCGACCCGTAAGCAGGGTCGCTTTTTTTATCAAGGTTGTTTTATCAAGGTTGAACCTCGCTGTGAACAGTGCTACATCAAGGTTCAACCTTGATGGTTACACGTTCCCCATCCGAATGCATCACAATCGTACCCTGCAAATCGGTGCGAAACACCGGCACATTAAATTTCGTCAAAGTATCGAGCGTCTCTTTGTGTGGGTGACCATAGCGATTGCGCGCTCCGTCTGAAATGACCGCAAACTCGGGCGCCACAAAACCGACAAATTCAGGCGAGGTCGATGTGCGCGAACCATGATGTCCCACTTTCAACACGGTACTTTTCAAATCAGCGCCATCGAGTCTCGTCAGCCATTTCTCCACTCCGGAAGTAGTGTCTCCGGTCAGCATCACCGACGTATTACCATAAGAAAGTCTCGCCACAATAGAACCATCATTACTTGATAATCCCGACACATCGCGATCGGGATACAAAATCGAAAGTGTGACATCTCTATCAAGCCAGATAGTCATCCCCCGTCGAGCCACAATCTTTTTTACGCCTGTATCGGCAATGGTTTTTTCCAATTCTGTATAGACTTGTGTGCCCGGAAAAGTGCCGGATTCAAAAACAGCATCGACAGTATATGATTTGAGCAGGTCAATAAAGCCCCCGAAGTGATCTTTGTCCGGATTGGTCACAAGAAGCACATCAACCGACCGGTCATACCACGGCATCACCTCTGAAAGCTCCGACAACATCGATCGCGTCGGCCCGCCATCAATCAACATTTGCCTACCATTAGGCGCTTCGATATAGATAGCATCTCCTTGGCCAACATCAAGCACAGCGATGGTCAGTATCCCCTCTCGACTCTCGCGCAAAACCACGCCCCACAAGACAGTCGTTACTGCCAATAATATTGCAAGAATAATCAGACGAATGTGTGCTACTTTTTGCATTAGTCTATTGTATCAAAAGAAAAACTCGCCATCCTGTGAGAAAGCGAGTGTCGAAACGATCAGGAGAATTGGAAAAAGAACTTGAGACGACATATCCAACGATCACCCAAAAACTGGAGAGCAACGAGCCTTGGTCGCGAAGGCAAAACGTGGGCCGACCAGGCATTGTTCCAGACTAGTGGATGGGTGCAGGGCATATCCTCGAGCCAATATAAGATCCGAAACAATTTCAAGGCATCCTCGCGAAAACAAGTAGTGTGCGCCATTCCCTCAATGCATTCGATCCCAAGCTCATCTGAAAGCAACGGGAGATGGAAATTGCGAACCTTAGAATAGCGCCTGCACCACTGTCTAAAAGTAAGTCTGTCTGGACTCATACGTTTTTCATTTCAACGTCGTTGACTGACTGTTCTATAGTTAGACTATCAAAGCAGAAAACAAAGTCAACTATGGTATACTTATTGCTATTATAAATTACCCTAAGTAATTTTATGCCCACTCGATTTACTCCACACACATTTACGATTCCCGCCCTCAAAGGTATCTCCGCAAAAAGTATTGAAGAGCATTTGAAACTGTACGCGGGATATGTGACCAACCTCAACACTATTCACGAGATTGTTGAAAATGCTGATAATCCGGAATATGCGCGACGCGAAGCATATCGCAGACAAGGATTTGAATTTGGCGGGATGCGCAACCACGAATATTATTTCAAAAGTTTTGAAGGCGGGGCACAAGCTATTTCTCCAGACTCTGCCCTCTATAAAAAAATTACTGAAACAGTCGGATCATTTGACGCTTTTCTTACTATATTTAAAAGCCTCGCCTTGACTCGCGGAGTCGGCTGGGCAATGCTCGGCTACGATAAGCAGACCGACAAGCTCATTCAGTACTGGGTAGATGAACAGCACATAGGCCACCTCCCTACTGTCTCTATCATCCTCGCCCTCGATATGTGGGAGCATTCCTATGTCGCCGACTATCAGCCTTCCGGTAAAAAGCAGTATGTGGAAGATTTTTTTGCCAACCTGAATTGGAACGTAATCGAGAAGAATTTTGTTGAAGCGCAGAAGTGACAAAAGCTTTTTTACATTGCAGTAGAGCCGTTTTTTGATGATTTTGTCGAAAAACGCCTCTGTATAAGCCTCTAAATAACAAAAACTAAAAGGCTAAACCTCCGGCTTAGCCTTTTAGGTGCCTCAAGTAAGCCATTTCTCCAACCCTGTTTTTAGCCCTTTTTGCATTCGTAGCACCACAAAAAGCAACACAACATACATAAGTATAAGCACGAAAAATGGAAAAGTCGGTATCGAAACCGAGGCAAATGGGAGGTCAGACACCACACGCACCAATCCCACCTGATAGTGGAGCAACACAGAAGCCACGGCCGAGAGAGGTAGCGCAATAATCGGACTGACAAAAGCAAGTACTGTGGCGAGGAATCCGAAAAGCATCGTGGCGGGGATAGTGGGCAAGACCAGCAGGTTTGCCGGGAGGGCCAAAAGAGACAATGCGCCAGTGTTATACAAAATCAAAGGTAAGACAAAGAGTTGCGTCGCCAAGGTGCTCGCCACAATCTCTCGAAATTTAAAACGATCAGTGATGAATGATAATTTTTCTGTAAAAACTGGACTCAAGACAATCAATCCGAGCGTCGCCAAAAAAGATAGTTGAAACGAAGCGTCAAAAAGCAAAATGTGTGGATTGTGAAGCACCATCAGAAATCCGGCAACCAAAAGCGCGCGAGTCATATCATAGATTCTGCCATTCGACCGAGCAAAAAGCGCGATCAGCGCCATCACGGTCGCTCGCACTACCGTTGCTCCCGAACCAGTCATCAGAGCAAACAAAATAATACTGCCGACTCCAAGCGACATCGAAAATATTCTCGGTAAAAAAGAAAACACTTTGAGCATGGCGTCCCCAATCAAGGTGATGTTGTAGCCAGAGAGCACTACGATATGGATTAAGCCGACAATTTTAAATTGATCCAATAATTCTTTGCCGAGCGACTGCTTCCCTCCAAGCAACAAGCCACTCAAAAGCGACGCATACGGTTCTCTAAAAATCTGTGAGATAGTATCGACAAACGAGCGCTTCACCGCAAACAACTTTTCTTGAAGCCAGTTTCCCTCTCCGTGCCCAACGACCTCAATCCCCGCTCGATCCATCGTATACAAAATACCATCCTTGGCCAAAAATGCCGGGTAATCAAACACTCTTCCCGACTGTCCATTCGACTCAAACGCGCGCGGATGAGCCAGTACACCGGTCACTTTGATCCGATCGCCATACGAGACGCTCGGGTAGAGCGCGACTGATACCAACACTTTCCCTAAATACTGCTCGTGGCTTTCCCTGTCAGAAACAGCATCGACACGCAGGGTGATTTTTTGCGTATCTTCTCGAATATCCGGCTCACGGACGACCACTCCCGACAGTACCACTCGCTTGTCTACAAAAGGATCGAGTCCCCGCTCCACCAACCGGTCACTTGCCGCTACCCGCGCCATACCGATGGCCAAAAAGAAAAGGAGCCAAAAGAAAAGTAGTGGCAGGGATCGCTCTGATAGCGTTCGGCTGTAGGCAAGTATCCCTAGAGACAAAATTAGCACCGCCAGCGCGCCCGAAAAGCCAAAAGAAAAGAGTGACCCGAAAGACACGCCAATCACAAATCCGAAAAGTGACGCATGGACGCATTTTTGGCGAAATGAAAAAGTCCACGCTATTCTTTTTCGCAAGTGTTCCCGCTTGAGTGTATCTACTTGCCCAACCATTGCTGTAGTAACTCTTTTTCTTCTGCTGGATTCAGAGCTTTCTTAAATCGAGTACCCGAAACCCCTTTCACCCGCTTTTCGCATTCCGCCCACGTCTTGTGCGTCTCAACAACCCCGTTTACCGAGCTGACATATGAATAAGCCGCGACCTTCGAACGACTTTTGGTAGACCGCTTTTCAGTGTCTTTCGATATATCGTAAGAAACGTCTGCGATGTTTTTTATTGAGTAGTGCGCGAGTGTGCCGCGATAAAGTGACGGTGATGTATTGTCAGCAAAAGCGGTAGCAATCTGGTCGCATCGCTCATTGCCTGCGATACCGACATGCCCACCAACATACTGCCAATTAATTTTCTTTCCTTCCATCACTTCGAGTAATTTTTCCCACAGATCTTGATTCTCCACTGCTTTTTTGGCGCTGGTAATCCAGCCATTTTTCTGCCAGCCATACACCCACTTAGTAGCGCCATTTATGACGTAGCGAGAGTCGGAGTAGAGAGTCAGTTGGTAGTTGGTAGTTGGTAGTTGGATAGTGTCGAGAAAAGAGAGGGCACAAATAACTGCCGAAAGTTCCATCCGATTGTTGGTGGTATGAGTTTCTCTCCCCCCAAGTTCGTACGCAAAATCATCCACGACCACCACCGCACCAAAACCGCCTGGCCCAGGGTTTCCTCGAGATGATCCATCCGTAAAAATAGTAATATTATTTTTCATAAATATCGTGATTACCAATGGTATGAAAGATAGCCATTGTCTTTGTTGCATTAAAATCAAAAATGATTCGGTACTGATAATTGACCGAGAACACCCAACACCCTTTCAGGATTCCATGCAGCCTGTGAGTCTTTAATCGAGTATCAAACGGGTTAGTTTTAAATAGAACTTCTTTGTGTTCTGCCATAATTTTTATCTCTTGAGGGATTTTTCGATACACTTTGATGAAATGAGCCGTGTACACAATCTGCATACTGCATATATTACCGCAAATCCTTTAAAGACTGAAGTGTTTTGTAGTTTCCTTTTTTAAACTGCGCTCGAGAACGTAGCAATTCTCGCGAGAGTTGTTCAGTATTCCACAATCGCAGAATATGCCGAAAAAACTCGCTCGTAGAAGCAAAGTTGCCTGCTTTTACCTCTTTTTTGACTTCAACGGCAAGGGCCTTGGGTAGTGATATGTTAATAATTGTACGCATAAAAGTGTGTAATAATTTGTATTACAAAGTATATACTATGCCTTATATCTGTCAACCACAGAAAGACGTACTAGTCACCCCGTTCTTACTCCACAATATCAACAATCCGCAACCGTAGTTCCGGCATATTTCTAAAATATGATTTTTCAAGTGTGGCCACCAGTGAAAATGGTTTTCCAGAAGTTAGCTCTTTGAAATCGTCCGCGGCCATAAAAAAGCCGATAGCTTTGACCACCCCTCCGGTTTGTTTTTTGAAACTAAGCTCGAGATGATTTTTCTGCTTGCCAAAATTTTTGACAGCATTCGGCAGGACCGATTCAAACAAAAATATCGGCTTCGGGTTGCTTACCCCAAACGGTGAAAGCCTCTCGACTTCTGCATACAGCTGTTCCGTAACCTCATCCACTGACAGTCGCGCATCTGCGTACACAACCGGCGCCACAAAAGCAGTTTTCACTTTGTGGTAAGCGACATTGAGTGCGTCTTCAAGCAAATGCACTTTTTCTTGTACCACCGAAAATCCTCCGGACAGCGCATGTCCACCATATTCATGAAAATACTCTCGTGCTTCCGACATCAACGCGGTCACATCAACACTTCCATCAGATCGACACGAACCCTTGAGTACGGTACCCGTTTCCCTCCCCCACAAAAAGACCGGCCGAGCATGATCATTCATCAACGCATTGGCAACCAACCCCAAAATAGTCGGCTTCCATTTTGGATTACCCATCACAATCACCTCTTTTGGTGAATCCGCGTAGCGTTCCCGAATAATCGCTTTCACCTCTTTGGTAATCTGAGCCACGATTCCTTTTCGTTCATCATTAATTTCATTTAAATGCAAAGCCAGTGTATGTGCTTCATCGGCGTCGGTAGTGGAAAGTAATCGGAAGGCATCATACGGTACTCCCATTCGAGAAGCGGCATTGATGCGCGGACTGATAGTAAACCCCACATCTTCTTCGGTGAGAAAGCGTTGATCGGTACCCAACGCTCGAAGGAGCTTGAGTAAGCCAAGGCGCGGTGATTTACGAAGTACTTTGAGACCAAAATGGGCCAGTACGCGATTTTCCCCCGTGAGCGGTACCATATCTGAAAGTGTCCCAATCCCCGCCATATCGAGAAACCATTTTTCAAAACCATCTTTAAGGGGCCAATTGATTTTTGCTGTACGCACCTCTTTTTCAGATGGAGCAGTCTTAATCAATGCTTGAACCAACTTAAACGCCACACCCGACCCGCAGAGCATTTTTTCAGGATACCCACAGTCGGATTGTTTGGGATTGATAATGGCAAATGCCGAAGGCAACTTCTCTCCCTGCTTGCCCGACTCGTCCTGCGAGCATAGGGGCAGATGATGATCGGTCACAATCACATCCACCCCTTTTGATTGCGCGTGCGCTACTTCAGCCACATCAGCAATGCCACAATCCAGTGTGATGATTACTTTCACCTCTTTTTTGATTAATGTATCAATCGCTTCGATATGGAGACCAAAACCTTCGTCGTGTCGGTGCGGGATGTAATTGAGAAAGTGTGTGTAGCCGATTTTTTTGAAGAAATCGTGGAGGATTACTGCCGCCGGCACCCCATCGGCATCATAGTCGCTGTAAATCGCTATGACTTCGCCTGAACGTATTGCTTGCCAGACCCTTTTCGACGCTTTTTCAACATCTTTAAGTAACAAAGGATTATGGATGTGCTTTTCGTAGTCGGGAGAGAGAAAATCGATAGCTTTTTCTTTGGTATTGATGCCACGATAAAACAACAGGTTGCGAGTAAGCAGAGGAAAATCAGCAAGTTCAGCGTGTATCGTGTCCGGAATTGGTTCCCGCACAGTATAATTTTTCATTGTTTCATTTTAACAAATTTTTGCTATAATAGCCCCATGGACTCCTGCATCTTTTGCAAAATCGTGAAAAAAGAAATTCCAGCGCATATTATCTATGAGGACGCTGACTTCTTGGCATTCCTCGACATCAATCCGGTATCAGTCGGACACACTCTTATCATTCCAAAAACACACTATCGATGGGTGTGGGACCTGCCTGCCGGCAGGCAGGTGTCCCAAAATATAGGTGCATATTTTGAAGTTGCACAGGTAATTGCCCGCGCACAGCAAAAAGCCTTCGGTCAAGAAGCTATTTGGATCGGCGTCAAAGGTGATGAGGTTCCTCACTCACACGTCTCCATCCTACCGCACTCCGACACCACAGGAGACAAAAAAGATTTTATTCGCAATGCAAATAAAATAAAAAACGTATTATAGTAGATTTTTCATTTGCCAAAGACAGTATATCAAAAAATTAAAACCGGCACATACATACTGTATGTGCCGGGCGAATCCAAGTGTCCAAGGGACAAAGGGTCAAATCCCAAAGCCTAAGGATCAGAGAACTATTTTGCGAAGGCAAGGAAACGGCAGCCGCCGCCCCACCCACCACCCCACCTGCCGAGGCCGACGCGGCGCTCCGAGTCGACCCTGATCAGGTAGACGACACAGCGACCGCCGTAAACGACCGCAGACGACCCGAGAGCCACGATCGGAAATTTTCTCTGCATTTCTGGATATGTCGATCCAAACGCGAGCAATTCTTCGTGAGTGCCGGGGCGCAAGCTCTTCTTTTCGAGCTCCGCCTCGACTTGCTCGGAAGACATATCCTTGCCGAAATGCACAATCTTGGCTTCACGCTCAACCACTCCAGTGCCTTTAATTGGAAAGCGATCAGGAGTGACGTCAGAATTCACCCAATCGTATTTCCCGGCTTCGAGCACCTGCTCGAGCGTCTTCCCATAATCAATCACGATCATGAGTTTGAGTGGAGGAAGTCCGTAGACTTTGCGGAGTGCCTCGCGATCGGGCAGAGCACCATTCATAACGGCTTCCACCAAATCAGCCAGTAGTCCGTCGTGGAGATGTTTGATGTGCTCGAGTGATGGGTCTTTGTCGCCAATGATTCTCAGGGTGTGAGTGGACTGATACCACGTTGCATTGTTACTCATAGTATTCCTATGTTGCGACTATGCCTTGCCATAGTAGGTTGTGAAGGTGGGCGTACTTCGCCACAGCAGAAAGACCGCTTTTTGAAAAATAGACTTTCTGCTGTGGCGAATTTTCAAGGATTCGTGTATTTTTTAATGAGCTGATTCTGTGTGTATTATATACCCTCCGATATTATTTGTCAAGTACCAGAAAACCCTTATTTTAAGGCTTCAATTCCGGGGAGGGACTCGTTTACGAGGAAGTCAAGCATGGCGCCACCTCCGGTTGAGACAAAAGAAAATTGATTGAGTAGACCGGCTTTTCCAAGTACAGCCAAGGTATCTCCCCCACCAACTACCGAGTAGGCACCACTTTCGATAATGGCGTTTGCGAGATCTATGGTCGACTGCGAAAATCCTTTTTCATAATCCCCAAGCGGTCCATTCCAGAGGACAAATTGTGCGCCGGCGAGAGCTTTTTTTAAATCAGCAATCGTCTCTGGTCCCGCATCGAGAATTTTGTCGGAGGCGAGCACCTCCTGTAGTTGCTTGGGAGTGGTCGTCGGCGTATTGACTCGCGCATCTGTGGGAATGAGGAGTTTTGGACTAGCCATAATCACCCGCAGGTCTACTGGGTGAGCCGATATAACTGATGCGCCAACCTCAAGCCCTTGTTGTTTAAAAATATCATTCGACAGCGCTCCTCCAATAAATACGGTATCTGCTTTTTCAAGAAACTTGGTCACCAGTGGCAATTTCGTATCAAACTTTGCTCCTCCCAGAATAAAAACAAACGGATGTTGTGGCACGAAAGCTTCTGAAAGCTTCGTGTACTCTTTTTCAAATTGAAAACCAGCATAGTGAGGAAGCAGCTGTGGCACACCGACAATCGAAGCGTGTGGTCGATGTGATACCGAGAAGGCATCGTTCACATAGAAGTCGCCGAGACTCGCGAGTTCTTGCGCAAAGCCAACATCATTATTCTTTTCTTTGTCTCCAAATGAACGGAGATTTTCCAGAAGCACGATCCCCCCTGCCGGAAGCGTTTCGAGAGCGGTTTTTGCCTCTGAAAGAGTTTTTGCAAACACGATGTCTTTTGTCTCTGCTCGTGTTTTCAAATGCTCAAACACCGGCGAAAGCGAATTTGTTTCGACTGATTCAATATGCGCCAGCACTAGAATCTTCGCTCCGGCTTTTTGTAGAAAAGAGAGGGTGGGTAGCGATTGAGCGATCCGAAAATCATCTCTCACACACCCTTGTACAATCGGCACATTCAAATCAAGTCGTACAAGCGCTATCTTCCCCGAAATATCCCCCGTATCCGAAAGTGTTTTGAATGGGAGCATGTTTTTAAAGCGCATCAACCACCTTGATGATATTTGAAAAACCTTCAGGATTGATACTTTCTCGACCAACCAATAGTCCCGAGACCTCGCCCTCTTTGACCAACGTTGCTGCAGTGTCAGCGGTCACTGATCCGCCATAGAGAATAACTGTTTGCATCGCTACTTTTTGACTATAGCGTTCCGAGAGTACTTTTTTTATAAAAATAGTCATTTCATGAAGATCTCGCGGAGTCATCGGCCCCTTTGATTCTTTGCCAATCGCCCAGATCGGCTCATACGCTACCACCACATTTGGCAATTGCTTTACGGTCACTTTGATAAACGCCGATGTAATCTGCTGACGAATCACTTCAAGATACCTGCCGTGATCATCTCGGACAGACTCACCGACACACACAATAACAGTTAACCCCGCTTCGAGCGCCAATAGAATCTTGGCAGAAATCTGGAGCTCGGTCTCACCGAGAGCGCGGCGTTCGGAGTGTCCGAGGATCACATACCCCGCCCCGACCGAAGCGAGCATCATCGGGCTGACACTGCCTGTGTATGAGCCGTAACTTTCCCAAAATGCATCCTGACCGCCGACCGAAAGACGTGGCGTATGGAAGGTGGTTTTTACCACATCACTTATGAAAACAGTAGGCGGGCAGAGTACCACATGAGTACGTGTGGCTTTTTGCACTGCTCGTTTGGTAGAGGTGACGATTTCTTTCGCCTCATCGAGAGAGAGCGGGTTCATTTTCCAATTACCGACAATCAATTTTTTAGTCTTTTTTGCATGCATAAAAACCATTGTAACATAGAGACTAGACGAGAAGCGAGACAGACCCGTCAGATAAGAAGGGGTGGCCGCGAAGCGGCCACCCCTTCTTATCTCTTTTTCCGATCTGACCGGTCTTCTTGTCTCTCTTGCTTCTTACCTTCTTTCCTACTGACTTGCTCCCCATCCGCCGATAGAGTACCCCCCCGACGGCCCACTGGTAAAAATTAAATTGGCCAATCCGCTCTCATAAATAATTTCAGCGTTATTGCTTGCGGTCAATTTATACGCGGTCACCTCTTTCAATCGAACATTGTTCGACAACAACACTTCGCCGTGTGGCGCATACAGCAATACCGCGCCAGTCAAATTATTGCTGACAATAATCGCGGTCGTGCCACCACCGGTCTCGGCGCTATTATTTTGAGAGACAAATAATAAATACGAATTTGTACCGGAACCCTGCACGTTTGTATTATTACTCAATTCGATTCGACTACTACTCGAACGATTGGACAGCTTGTCAGCAATAATCGGGACGGTCTTGCCAGAAAGACCGCTCGCCACCTTAATCACCGAATTGTTAGAAATAGTAATGTTGCCAGATACCCATACCGGACCAGCGAACGAGACAATAGCGTTGCTACTAATAGATAAATCGCATGGAATTTTTTTAGGACCGAGAGTGACGGTGCCATTGATAGTATAGGTGGATTCGTCACAGGTAGCAGTCCCCCCTGCCGCAGCATCAGTCTCCCACCCAGTAATTTGTTCATCTGAAATCGGAAACGTGCCTGCGGGTTGGTTTGCGCTCCCCGGATATGATGTCCCCAATACTGTGGTGTTAGAGATAGTTTGATAATAAGCGTTTTTATCAGTGAGTGAGTTGGTAATAGTCTTAGCATACAGAGAACTAGTAGCATGAATTTTGGTGATTGACCCAGACGCGCCGGAAGACACCACATCACCATAAATCATATTTCCCCCCGAACCAGTCACTCGGTAAATACGAAGCGGACTGGTCGCATTTGCATTTTGAGTCAATAGATACAGATAGCCAGACTGCCCTCCCGTGACAAACACCGGTGCTCCGCCAGAGATGGTAACGGTGTTTACATTGGACCACACGGACGGATTGGAAATATCCCATACTTGGAATTGATTGGTACTGCCATAACTTACTGCCACGTAGAGATAACTGCCGGTGGCATACAAACCTTTAGGATCGATTACGGAATTTGAAGCGCTTCCTCCAACTAATACCGGTAAGGCTGGATTCGACACATTGACCACTTCAAGTTTACTCCCACTTTTTGAACCAATATACGCATAGGAGCCGTTTACCGAAAGCGGGATTGGATTTCCAGAAATGGTGACTGAACCAACCAAGGTCGGACTAGCCGGATTCGCCAAGCTGAATATTTCAAGCTTTTGGGTGCCATTCTGACTGACAACATACAAATACGAACCTTGCACCGCGAGTTCAATTGGGCCAGGATTAGTGGTCACCGTTGAAACCACGGCCATTGCTGATGGGTTGCTGATATTGATGGTCTTAAGTGTTGCGCCACTGTACGACAATACATAGGCGTACGAGCCCGAAACTTCGATTGCTTGAGGTCCGCCCGATACTGCCACTTGGCCGAGAAACACCGGAGCTGCCGGATTACTTATACTTACAGATCGCACATTGTTGTGATTAGTAGCAGTGATGAAGAGATGTCCATTGGCAACAGCGATATCTTTTTGTTGCGGATTGCTACTGGTGTCTGGATTGGTGACGGTCGAGACCACTGCCGGAGAAGCGTGATTAGAAACGTTCACAGTTTGAACCGTGGTCTCATTGACCACATAGACATACGAGCCATTCCACACTGCTTTCTGCGCCGTCGGGCCGACGGTCACCGAAGATACAAAATCTGGATTAGATGGATTAGAAGAGATATTTGCCGTACCGACAACCGGTCCATCAGAGTAGACATTGCCCACCACAAACGCGCTATTATTAAGAGTTAACCCGCCAAGACCAACTTGTACTCCGTAAAAAAACGACCCTCCGGAGCCAGTGGTGAGTGTGGCGGTAATCTTTCTGGTATAGCCCAAACGATCACTCTGGGCAGTGACGATTGATTCACCCCCCGATCCGCTGGTAGTGAGCGTGGTGGCGGTAAATCCGTCGAGTGAGATGATCTCATTGTTTGATACCGGTATACCGTTTTGAGTGCGATAGATAACATCTTCCGCTCCCGATTCTGAAGTGAAATAACTCGCTTTAGTTTTGAGTACATTTGTAGCGACTTGCATTTCGCGAAGCACTGAGGATGATGTGCCGAGCACAATGATACTGGTAGCAAATAAAAAGAACATCACCGCAGTGAGCATGGCATAGCCTCCTTGATTCTGTGTGATTATTTTTTTCATACTTAGATTGAATGACTAGTACGAGCCTCGGAGAATAATCGTATTGTACAACTTGGCAGTCTTGCTGTATCCCCCGGAGGTGGCGCTGATCTGGGTCTCCACTCGCACCGCTTTTGAGACAGAACCGTTCGTCAACAATTTGAAAATCACACTATCGATGGTGGTGGAAGCACTGGTAAGCGAGCCTAAGGATGCTCCGCCCTGCTTCATCACCAAGGTACTCGTGGACACAGAAAATTCGACTGTAGTCGGTGTACCATCAGCCAGAGTGGTGTTCAGTACTAATTTTCCGGGAGAGGTATTGAGTATGCTGTTCGACAGATCGACATCGTTGGCCTGCCGAATTTCGTAGGTCATTCGTTCCATGAGGGACGTTGAGGAAAGTGTCAGCCTTCGAGATACCGTAAGCGACTTGTACGTCCGAGAGAGCTCGAGCAAGCCATGAACGACTATCACAAAAAGAACCGCTAGCACTGCCGCGTAAACAATTGTTTCGGCGAGTGTGATTCCGCGTTGCGTTTTGTGGTTCGTTAAAGCCATTAATTTTGAAAAATGTTAGTAATGTAGGCGCTCAAAGTCTTGGTGGTAGTTGCACCTGTGGCTGGGGGCACAATGGTGATGGTGACTGTCGCTTTTTTAGTATTGAGGTCGAGTGTTCCTCCAGAAAGAGTAATATCGCTGTTGCTGTCTCGGTAGACAGAGAAAAGTACGAACGATCTTTTGTATCCGCTATCAATAGTCTCTGGCGTGGTGGTACTTTTCCAAAAGCCACTCGAAAAATCGAGAGAGTATGTGGTACTTGCCGTGAGCGAAGCGATGTTCGAAGAGAAACTCCGGTCTCGAAGGGTCTTGAGGGCTTCAATACCTTCTTCGGCCAAATACGCCGACTTGATAATGCTGGCATTTTGAAATGAAGCTTTGACATATGCGCCGTAGGTGGCAATCATCGACACAAACACCGTGCCGATAATCGCGCTCCCCACCACGATTTCAACTAAACTAAACCCTATGGATGAATGTGTGCGCATATGTTGTGTAAAAGACTATTGAACCAATCCGGTACCGGTAATAGTCAGTACTTTTTTGTTGATGGGGTCTTTCGGTGAGCTGATGGTAATAGTGCCTGTCGCCGAAGGCGCTCCCGTCAATTTACTAAAGACAATATCGACCACTCCCGAACCGAGAGACAAAGCTGACACTACCACCCCTCCTCCAAATTGCCTCGAAACGTTAGTGCTTGCCGATTGGCTGTACGTTGATCCCCGAAATACCGTGATAGTACTCGATGCAAAATGCACACCATACGAAGTGTCATACGTGCCGGACATACTCTGCGACCGAGCATAGGCAAGAGTGGCTACGACTACCGCTGTTTCTTTTTCCACTGCATTGGTATTTAAAAACTGAGTGAGTGCCGAAAAGGACAAGGTAGCAAGAAGCGTGACAATGGCAATACTGATCAGCACTTCAAGCACCGACATTCCCCGCGCATATGTACCGGTAGACCACATACTAAAATGCATTGACCAAAGAATAGGTCGGCATCAGCATTGAGATAGCAAAGAATCCCACCACTGCGCCGATAAACACCATCAAAAACGGTTCGATCACTGTCGACATATCGCGGGTTTTCTGTTCAACCTCTCCCTCATAATAGGTCGCCACTTCGAGAAGCATTGGCGCCAATCGACCAGTTTCTTCGCCCACCGCCGCCATCTCACCGACAAATACCGGAAAGATAGCGGGGTTATCAATAAACACCCGAGAGATCGGTAAACCTTTTTGAATAGTTTCGCTTGAGTGAGCGAGTACTTCTTGATAAAACACATTTTGAGTGACTCCGGCGGTAATTTCCATGGCATGAACCACATCCACCCCTGCAGATAGGAGCGAAGAGAGCGTACGAGTAGTTTGAGCGCTATTTGATTCTCGGGTAATGGGAGCAACAATCGGTGTGTGCAAAGTAACATAGCTAAACCACCGCTTTCCAAGAGTAGTCCTCATACCGCTCATAAAACCAATAACCAGAAGAACAAGGGCGCTGATCAGCAGAAGATAGTGATTTTGCAAAATATCGCTCACTGAGATAATAAATTGGGTGGTAGCCGGCAACTCAACATTCAAGTCCTTAAATGTTTGGGTCAGACTCGGTACTACATACACCAGCATCAAAACACCAATACCGATCATGATCGTGAAAATGATGGCCGGATACATCATGGCTCCCTTGATCTTCTTTTTCAAAAGGTATGATTTCTCCATCTGGGTACTGACTACCTTTAGAGAATCGGCGAGACTGCCACTCTCCTCTCCAGACTTCACCATCGAAACCAAGAGTGCTGAAAAAATATGCGGGTAGGTGGAAAGGGCTTGGCTCAATGTTTGTCCACGATTGACCTGCTCATTGATCGAGACGGTGATTTTTCTGATGGCGCTTTTTGGCTTGGCTTGACGCTCAAGCACGGATAGTGCACGAGTGAGCGACAAGCCGGAGCTTAACATCGAGCCCAAATTTCTGGCAAAAATAATCTTTTCATACAACGAGACATTTTTACCAAATGGCAACATATCTTCAACAGAAAACGAACGGCCTTTATGCTTTTCTGGAGTAAAAGATAGCACCGTATCACCGACTCCTCGAACAGCGGTATAGAGCGCATATTTATCAGCGAACTCTCCTGCTGATTGATAGACATCTCCATTTGGTTTTGCCGCTTTGTAGGTAAATTTCATAAATAAAAATACTATTCTGACACCACACGGAACACCTCTTCAACGGTGGTCAACCCTTGGACCGCCTTAAAAATACCGTCTTCGAGCATAGTAATCATCCCCTCTTTTTTCGACTGAATTTCAATTTCACCGGAAGTCGCCCCTTTCATCACCAACTCTTTGATGGTAGGCGACATTTTGAGCACTTCATGAATACCGATTCGGCCACTGTACCCATCTTCGCATTCCGCAGTCTTTTTTGGTTTGAAAAATGGAATCTTTTCCCACGTGGCCTTTGGATCAATAATCTTTTCTGATTGGAGTAGCTTCAGCACAGAATCGAGATCGACTTTTTTCGACAGCGCCGCTAATTCAGATTTACTCAAAAAATACTTTTCACTATCGGTACACAACTTGCGGACCAGTCGCTGACCGATAATCACATTGATGGTAGAGACCAGTAAAAAGGGTTCAACTTTCATATCAAGCAAACGCGGAATGGCTCCAGCGGCAGAGTTGGTATGGAGGGTTGAAAGCACGAGATGGCCGGTCAAGGCGGCGTTGACCGCGAGACTGGCGGTCTCGTTGTCGCGAATTTCTCCCACCATCACAATATCGGGATCTTGGCGCACCAAAGCGCGCAAACCGGACGCAAAACTAAAACCAATATCTGGCTTTACCTGTGTCTGATTGACTCGCGGCATTTGGTATTCAATCGGATCTTCGATAGTTGAGATATTCACATCGGGAGTATTGAGCATCTCAAGCACCGTGTAGAGGGTTGTACTTTTACCGCTTCCGGTAGGACCTGAAGTCAAAATCATACCAGTCTTTTGTTTGGTACCTGCGTGTATGCGCTCCAAATTTTCTCCGTGAAAGCCTAGTTTTTCGAGACTAAATCCCCCAGCGCTTTCTCGAAGTAGTCGCATCACGATTTTTTCACCAAAATAGATAGGGAGGATCGACACACGGAAAGACACTCTCTCATTGTTGAGATCAATCTTAAAACGACCGTCTTGTGGCAAGCGCTTTTCATCCAACTTCAAATTAGAAAGCACCTTGAGACGGGCGGTAATACCCGACTCAACATTTTTTGGCAATACCATCGCATCGTGCAAGATACCGTCAATACGATATCTAACCACGAGTTGCGTTTCCATCGGCTCAATATGGATATCAGAAGCTTTTTGAAGTACCGCGTGTTTGAGTAACGTATCAACAATACGCACTACCGGCAGATCCTCGGCCATTTTTTTCAATTCCCCCGCCGACTCGCCTTCACCTTGGAGTACATCGGCAGACACACTGATCTCGTTGGCATCTTTGGCAATCAGATCTCCGAATTCAGCTTTGAGGCTTTTCTGATATTGAAGCAATGCACTTTTAATGGAATCCACATCGGTCAATCGCGGAGCAATCTTCAAACCCACCTTTTTTTTGATAAAATCAATGGCGGTGAGATCGTCGGTATCGAGCATCGCGAGCTCAAGCGTATCGTTGGTCTTTTTGAATGCAACGATATTGTGGTTACGAGCAATGGGTTCGGGAATGAGAGAAAGCACATCGAAATCTATTTTTTGATCACGCAAATCAACAAACGGGATACCGAGCACGTACGCTTGCATCTTGCGGACATCATCAGGAGACAGCTTCCCTTTGGCCACCAAGACGCTACTCACGGCACTCTTTTTCTTTTCCGCCTCAAGAGCAGCGGTATCAAATTCGGCCCGAGTCACCAGACCCGAATCCATAATAAAATCATTGAGTTGTTTTTGTTCGATGAACATACAAAAAAGCTCCCTGTATTATACCAGATACACAAAAACAGAAATCCCCCGAAAGCTAAGCTTTCGGGGGATTTCCGTAATTAAACTACCTCAAATAACAACGTTATCGCCCAATACCGCAAAAAATAACTTGCGCCCAAGTCCTATACTAGGACGGACACTATTGATTTTAGATTTTGAAGTATTTTTATGCTAACAAAAATAAATTTTATAGACAAATAGCAGTGCCTTTTGCGGTGGCATATTCACTCGGACTCGGCTTGGCTGCAGTACAAACCCATCCAGTCTTTGCATCATTCGGAGCGGATATCTCCACGACACCAGGATACGCGGGATTTTGATTAATCGGTTTAACTGATGATGTACAACTTCCACTGACGACTTTTTTACCACTTGAACAACTAGACGTGCAAGTTGTAGATACACCTTGAAGAGAAGTTCCCACACCACCGATAGTACAAGTTTTGTATTCTAGAGAATCTCGAACATCAGAAATAGAGACCCCAGTACTAGAAGACCCACCACCAGAAGAACCGACGTAGATGTTGTATGTCCCTGCCGGAACACCACAAGCAGCTCCATCGTACGCATTGCTAAATCTAACTTTCACCGTATTAGAGCTAATCACAGAGCCGTCAATAGAGGCACACGGAATGGGTGGGGTAGAGGGGTAATTAGCGTAATAATTGCTAGGCAAACTAACAGTTACAGAATCGCCAACACTTGCCCCAGTAATGGTTATCGGGTCGGAAACATACGCACCTGTGGGAGCAACAGCACGTGCCGAGGCGAGGGTTAAAACGCCTTTTAACACTGATCCGTTAGTAGCCACTGAGGAGCTCGAACCTCCACCACCACACACTTGCCATGCTTTCGCATCAAGGGTTGGACCATTTGCAGAATCATTCACAACCTTATAATAATAACCAGGAGGGACTAGAAATGTTATAGAAGCCACATTTGTAGATTCAAATTGATATAAGGCAACACGTGTAAGATTAGGAGCAGTACTCCCTATCCATCCCTCAAGAAATAATCCTCCACCGGTTGCTGACTGACCTCCAGTAGCCATCACGATAAGTTGTGCGCCACTAGTATTTTGATATGCCGTACCGCTTCCAGACTGAGTAATTGTCCTGACAGGATTAGCATCACAAACTCCAGCAACCGGAGTAGCTGTTCCTCCGCCGACTGATGTCCCTGCATAGATTTTAAGAGCCCAAGTAGCACGAGTAATCCTCACCAATCTATCGTAAGTACCAATTCGATTAGAAGATACTGCCAATGGATAACTCTTCCATTGATGTGGTAGAAGTACATGTGTCGGTGTAACAAGAATTGGTACCGAAATATAGTTTCCACCAGATTCAACAAACACTGATGTTGCAACGTCGAGCTCATCGCCAGCTAGGTAAGAACCTTGATCTGCACTTTGATTTACCAAACTAACAAGCACTACCCTCACGAATCCCGGCTTCTGACCTAATCCGTGAGCCCACGATACGGAAGTTTCATTCTCACTTGGAATCGATAGGTTACCTGAATTTGCGATAGCACCTCCATTTAACACAGTCGTAGTGCTGCCACCAGAAATTCCAAGACTACTGGTTGCCATCCAACTCGCCACACCATTAGCATCGGAAGTGAGTACCTTGCCTACACCCGGAGAGCCCCCAGTGATTTTCACCTGCCCAGCTACTTCAAGCTTTGCACCTGGAGTAATCGTACCAATGCCCACATCTCCAGCGCTGGAGATAGTAAACTTAGTGGTAAGTCCCGCTCCCGCTGAATTTGACTTGATATAGAGGGGAACACTTCCGGCACCGGTGTCTTCAGTGCTGATCAACCAGTCCCAGCCAGAGATACCGGTCCATCGGAGACCTTTCCCATTAGTCAAGAAACCTAAATCACCGCCAAAAATTGATAGCTTATGGAGGGGATTGATAGTACCAAAACCAATATTGCCATTAAGTACTCCAAAACCAAGTGACTTTGCCGCGCCAGTATCATCCAAACCCTCAAGAATGAGGTTGCCTTTTTTTGATTGCGCCTCACTCCCCGTATGAATCGGCGGAAGAGTGTTCCCTCCCGGAGGAGTGGCGGTCGGAGGATTCCACGCCGCAGAGACGACACTGACACTGAACAAAAGAGTGAGAAGGGTGGCACTGATGTAAGTCTTAGACATAATGTGATTTTTCATACTATTTGATACTGGTGATAATGGTTGATTGATATTCATATTATTGTTTTATTGTTGGGTTTTACTCATTGCTTCGTCTATGGTCTTTTGATCAAGTCGTATCGGTTTGGTTTTGGTAACTCTGCCGAGCGCTCGATCAATATCTTCTTGCGTAATCGGCACCGGATCTACTTTGGAAGTCTTCTCAAGCGCGCGATTAATCTGCTTGTCGGGAGTAGTATATTCTCGATACACATAGATACCGAGGAGTACCAGCAAGAGTGTCCCTCCGACAATTAGTATACCAATAAACCACGAGTTGTGTTTAGACTGTGGCACTTGTGCCTGATTGATATATGGCGTAGTGATTTTTTGAATATCCATAGTAGTGATTTTAAAATTCTTCGACAGTTGATGCTTGGCAGGTCGTGTACTTATAGGCTTTGTACTCGGTCTGATTTGGATCAAGATATGGAGAAATGGTCACGCCATTTTTATCAACCTCATTGGCTCGGCATCTAAATGACTGTGCTTCGACAGCACAAGCTTGATCTGCCGATTGACCATTCGCTTTTCCTACCAAATTCTTCCGATAGAATGTCTTTGACCCATTTGGAGCTACCAATGTTATTGGATCCGTGTTTAAGTAAACACAATTTCCATTTTGAACTGGATTCGACACCGCCCCTTGTCCTTCTGGATTAATCTGTATCGAAATACTGTCAGAAACTGTTTGAGGTGCCCCTGCCAAGGTACCGATCGCTGCCAACTGCTTCAGAGTGTTCCAGATGCCCGCAAGCGGAATCTTGGTACAGGTAATCGAGTAGGTTTTGATAATCGGAGCTACGGTCGTATCTCCAATTTTCTGATTTCGAACAGTTTCCATAAAGGCACCTCGCTTGTAATCTCCCGAAGTGAGTACTCGAGGACTGTGGGTGGGAGTATTATCACGGAGATCATTGATACTGCCAGGAGTGACTGGAGTTGGTACACAGCTCCATCCTGTCGCAAGATTTGGGGTGCTTTCCCATTCAATCGTATACGCATCGTTGCTCTTTACCGTGAGCAATCCCCCCTTAAACCCTCGGCCATAATCAGTCACGGCATTCGCTCCACTTGAAACAAAGAGATCAATATCTTCAGTGGTGAGTGGTGGCGCTGTCACTTCAGGGGCAGCGAGACAGACCTGCCCGCTCTGGCACTGATTATCCGGCAATCTGCTTCCACCTCGCACCTCAATCGTCCTCTCTGCGATACGTATTCCTCCGGGACCGCGACACTCGATTTTAAATGTCGCGTCCGGTGAGCGCACGATTGGCGACTCTTCATTCAGTCCGGCATTTGCTTTGGCTCCGCTCCAATCACCTGACGCGGTACAGCCGTTACTGTAGGCATTGTAGACTGTCCACGACAAGAATACGGTCTGACCTGAGATACCAAACTCTCTGCCATCTGGAATAATCACATCAAGAATGATATTTGGCGCAACTGGAGCGGAAGTGACTACCACATTCGCGCTCATCGTGCTTGTCCCTCCCGATCCGGTACAGGCGAGAGTAAATTGAGTGCCAGTCGTAATGTTGGTAATTGTTTGAGTCAATGTGCCACTGACAGGAGGTATTGTCTTTATACCCGCACCATTCCACTGTACGCTTGCCGGCACACTCGATGGTACACAAACTGTCGCATTGGATACGGTCCAAGAGAGCGTACTATTTTGACCAGAGACAATAGTATCGGGGGTGGCATCCAAAGTAACTATCGGAAGCAGAGTGGTACCTGGCACTGTCGCAGCAACAGAGGCATTAGTACTTCCTCCCGGGCCGGTACAAGTCAAGCTAAATTGAGTTGTCTGGGTCAATAAATGAATAACTTTATTTGCAGACGTTAGGAAGTCTGTTGGAATCTCGACTCCCCCTATCCACTCTGGATTATTTTTGTTATTTGAAGCAATACAACTAACAGCATTATTTACTCGCCATGTCAGAGTGGTGTTATTGCCGGAGGCAACTGTGGCAGGAATGGCCGAAATCACTATTTCAGGAGCAATTGGAGTAGTTGTTACTCCGATACTTGCGCTCGCGCCACTTTCTCCTCCGGGACCGACACAATTTAAGAAGAATGTGGTGTTGGCAGTGATATTACCCGACACTTCAGTGCCTCCATAAATAGACTTACTACCTACCCATCCTCCGGACGCGGTACACGAAGTGGCGCCAGAGACTTCCCAACTAATAGTCGTCGTGTCACCAGAGACCACCGCTGTATCAGAAAGAGTCACGGTGACATTTGGCTTGATTGGATTTTGAAGTTGATCGAGCCAGTCAAAAGAAATCCAGCCAAACACTCGATCGCCCCACGCAAAACCGCTCAATCTACCATCAACTATTTGTGGACCATACGACACGGATTCCCCCGCCTTACTATCAAGACTGACCCAACCGGTGAATCCTCCCAAGCGGCTGGTTTCATCAGCAGTCAATGCGCCAAGCCCACACATAAACTGGAACATGGCGCTACATGCTCTGGCCCATCCGATCATTTTGTTATCCACCACTTTTGCCGAGCACTCTCCTGACGGACACCCTCCTAACTGATTTTTATTAAAGGTAATCCAGCCAATATTTGATGACCACGCGTAGCCGGAAAGTTCGCGGGTAGCATTATCAAGCACTACTTTGTATGTCCCTCCGCCTGAATCGGTGTTGATAGCGTTGAAACTAATCCACCCGATATTTGATGACCATGCCCAACCGGTAAAATCGATTGTCCCCGTTGTGGGAGATGGCGTAGTCGAAGGTGGCACAGTACCTGTAGATGCTGGGGCAAAAGAAACTATGACCGAACGATCTTGATCGGCTACTACCGTGCAAGAATTTGTGCCGCTCGCGGTGCAGCCACTCATTCCCGAAACAGTTGAATCGGCACTCGGAGTTGCGGTAATGGTCACTTGCGTACCATACGAAAACTCTCGACAATTTGTCCCGCAAGACACACCAGTCGGAGACACTGCTATTGAGCCTGTTCCGGTACCTGAAGTTGTGGTAGTAACCCGATGCGGTTCATCTGCGGTAGTAAACGTCGGATCATTGATTGCCTCATTGCCTTGAGCGTCTCGTGAAATAACTTTATACGTATATTCGGTCCTTGGTCTCAAATTGGTCAAGATAATTTCGTGGTTCATTCTGTTGCCTGAAATGGTTTGGCGTTGGCGTAAAGACACATTTGCCCACTCTGCAGTTGGCGCATAGACCACCTCGCTGGTTGCCTGCGTATTTGTATTCCACTTGATCTTCGATTCGCGACCGGAAGTGACAATCGCATCAGTACGATCATCAACAATCCTCAAGGGTCCGGCAGAAGCAACTGGAGCTACCACCACTTCTTTTTCAACAAAAGCTGAAGCGTAATTTGCTGTCTCCGCGGCGGTCGCCCGTATGCGTACAGTACCTGCTGTGGTATAAGTGATCTCTCTGGTGGTCTGGTTTATATTTGCCGTTCCGCCGACCACAGTAAAGGCAACTGTCCCTTGTGCTCCAGTGACGGACAATATTTCGTTATTCCCGACAGTTCGCGTCGCGGTTGGCGTGAAAACCAGAGTCTGATCCCTTTTTTCGACGATAATTGTCTTTGATACTGGAGTAGCTGTGACGTAGTTTCCATTTACCCCAGCTTGTGCCGCAGTGACAGTGATAGTACCGGCGGTAAGTATCGTGAGGGTCTTGCCATTTATTCCACCAAGTGTTGCGGCGCCGGGAGTACCGCCGAGTGTGAGTTGTATTGGATTTGAGGAATTGCTTGAAACGACGAGATCAAACGTATCGCCGACTTGCTTCCCTGTTGCGATATCCGCAAAGGTGATCACCTGCTGTATCGGATTAATCACAAGGGTTCCATCGACACTCCCCGTCTGAGCAGAGTCGGTGATCACCGCAGTGAACGGATAGCTACCCGCATCAATACGAGTAGCTGTGGGATTGGTATACGTTATGGCATACGGCAGACCATTTGCTTGAATCACCGGATTTTTAACGGTGTTGTCGTATGTATATGACGCATTAACTACCGATATAGATGCCGAAGTCCTTGCAATCCTAAACACCACTTCTCTGCTCGGAGCAGATAGATAGTTGTTATTCCCCGGATAAGAGATCGTCACCGTCACACTTCCTTCACCGGTGAAAGTGACGGTGTCGCCAGAACGATTTACTGATCCAGTACCCGAAAGCGTGAAGATTGGCGGTGCCGAGGCAGTCGTCAGTGTCGAAAGATCGATGGACTGGCCGACAAATTTATTCAGCCCAGCTCCTGTTGGAAAATTGGTAGTGATAACTTGCGGAGCTTGATTGATCGTAAGTGTAGCACTTCCTGCACCCGTGTAATCAGAATCATTTATGGTTGCAGTTACTTCGTAACGACCGGCATTTATTGGAGCGGTGGTGAAGTTGGATACAGAGTCAAATAGGCCAAGCCACGAGCTGATCTGCCGATAGGTCTTTGAAATATTTTTACCCGATGGAGTACTTGCGATGACAGATTTGGCCGTACCGTCGTATGTTTGGGTAAGGCTGGCAGTGTCAAAAGAAATGCTAGTAGCCGCTGGGGTGGTGAGGAAAGATCGAGACACCGGCGGGGTTGCCGGAGTAGGATTGTAATTTGCATTACCCTCCTGTCGAGCGACCACCTCTACGGTACCCACGCCAGTTACGGTGAGAGTCCTTCCATTTGTGCCAAGTGTTGCTGGTCCGGAAACCGTAAATGCTACGGGCAGACCCGAATTGCTGGTCGCCACGAGGTCAAATAAATCCCCTACACGTTTGCTGTCGATAGAAGCAAAAGTAATGGTCTGATCCGCCTTGGTGATCTGGAAATTGCCCGTAGCTTGACCTTGCCGCGTAGCATCACTGATCGTCGCGACCACTGAATAGGTATTGACATTTGTTGGTATCGCCGTCGATCCATTGTAGGTAATAGTGACCGGAAGACCTGAAGGATTTATCACGCCTACTTCCTGTGGCGTGCCGGTATAGGTTCGTGTCAGATTAGTAAGCGATATGTCCGCGTTACTTTTGGTCACGGTAAAGACAAAACCAGTGCCCGTTGCAGGCAAATAATTCTCGTCTCCATCATCGGATGGAGTGACTGTCACTTGGCCGGCCTTTTTGAAAGTGAGAAGATTGTCCGACGATATTTCCGCAACAGTGGAATCGGAAACTGAAAATCGTACGACACTTGTCGACGGACTTTGGGCAGAAAGCTGGACCGTGCCGTTTACAAATTGATTGAGAGATACCCCTGCGAGGAAACCAGTAATAACCTGCGGTGCTTTGGTGATAATCAGAACGTGGTCGTTGTCCGTGCCAGCGTACTTGTCATCATTGATAGTCGCCGTGATTTCGTATCTTGCGACATTGTTGGGCACAAGGTCATCGGAATTACAGAAAATACACCAAAACGGATTGTCCGGCGCATAGGAAAGTGTCACACGAGCGGCAAGTTCCGGCGGATTCGTGCTGATGACGACGGATTTAGAGCCACCACTGTAGACCTGAGTGAGGCTCGCGACATCAAAATTGATAGTAGCAGGGGCCTTATTGACGTGGAAGGTCCGATCGACAGGGCCAGCCATGTAATAATTTTCATTTCCTCCCTGGCTGGCACGAACGGTGACATCTCCCGCGCCGGTGAAACTAATGACATTGTTCACGATGTTTGCATTGCCTCCCGAGACGACACTGAAAGTGATCGTCTGTCCATTTGGAGTTCCCGAAGTCTCCGCTCGCGCAAATGAGTTCAGGTCAAAACTATCGGTTGCCAATTTGGTGGGAATTTGATCAAAGACGATGTCTTGATAGTCCTTGGTGTCAGAAATACTATCCACGATAACATCGGGTGGCGTAGTTTGTGTCGGAATGACACTAACTGGCACTATTTCGGTCGTTGGCCCAGACTGCTCATCATCAATGACCATTGTACTACCATACAAAAGACTACTAAACAATGAAGGGGACGAACCGTTTGAGTTTGTGGACTGATTGTAGATACTAGTGAGAGTTGGCAGTGTAAGACTCAACCCGTGGGCACTAAAAAGATACTCTACTGGTTTTGCTAGAGGAGTTGCCGTAAAGAAGTTTCTACACAGTCTTATTTTACCCTCAACTGGTCCAGAGCTGATGTCGCCACTTGAGACATTCACTGGCAGAACGTTAGAAAACGTTGGACACGTCGATTGAACAATATCAGCGCTGTCTACACTCTCAAAATAATAACCAGCAGTACCTTGAGCCGATACGGTTTGATTATTAACGAACTCAAATTGATTATTAAAAATATCCAAAGCCGTAGTCTTTCGCGCCGCTCCTGCCCAAGGAAAACTAACAAGGGAGACTCCTTGAAATAAGGTTGGTACCGAGTTATCAGCGCTGAGCAAACTAGTAATTGATGGGAAAATCCCATCAACCGTAATGGTATTACCTGCAATACTAGAATGATCCACACCAGCAAGGGAGATGCCACTCATTCGAAACTTGGGATCAGTTGAAAGATATCCGCCAAACCCGTTTGGTCCGGAAACATTTTTAATGCGTATGGTATTGTTGAGAACCTTGATGTTTTTGATATTCACATCAAAATCAGCTGAATATGAGGTGACACCGCTAGCAACATTGGTGATAGTATTGTTTCGATATGTGGCGCCAGAAAGATCTGCGCGGATTCCAGTGTGTCCGCCATGATTACGATCTCCTATCGATGTTGCACCATCGATTGTGTTGTTGTAAAACTGATTAGTGCCAAGCGCGCCGTCATTGCCATTGCCAACGTTAATACCTTCAAAAGAAAATCGCCGAATTTGGTTATCATGAATCAGAGAGTTTTTGGGTTGACCGAAAATCAAACCGTCTCCGCACAAATGAGAAGTTGATTGGGTTGTCAAGTTAAAATTTGGATTGGCGCAACCGTCGTAAGTATTATTGTAAATATCAAGAGCATCATTTGAGCCGTTTGCATTATGAAATACCCACAACCCGACGTTTGGTAGACCGAAGTTTATGATACCAGTCCCACTGTCCCGACCCTTTTCCATCAAAAAACTGTTATCAAAAACCTTACCCCTCAATACCCCACTCAGTCCCAGATGAAGTGAAAAATTCCTGAGTCGATTGTTCGAAATTTCAAAATCGCGAATTTCATTACTCGAACCGCCGACCAAATATAAACCCTGGTTGGCTTTTACCGAAGTGTTTCCTTGAGTGCTAGCAAAAGACATATCACTCACTTTAAAATTTCTATTCGCTCCAAATACAGACAGTAATGCTCTGCCGTTCGCGTGTGCTGTGGTAAGTGGTGTGGAAGTGATTAATTCAGACAAGAATGTGCCTCCGGCACCACGAGTTCCTTCGATAGATATTGCCGTTGCTTTACCCCAACTACCGAGCCCCAGATCTTGATACTGACCATCTGTCGGATGACTAGATTTAATCGCGTATGAACCAGCGGGAAATTTGACTGTCATCGGCCGTGCCAGACTAGAGAGTTCGACTGCGCAATCAAAAGTCCTTTGAACTGCCGGTCGATCATCCACAACACCGTCCCCTACTGCTCCAAAAGCTTTAACATCGAGCACTGATTGATTTGAAGGTACCGCTGAACACAGCATAACGGGAATAACCCCAGCACATTTTGCCTGATAAGCAGCAGAAGACAAGAAATCAAGCTCATCAGCAGGAGCTAGACAATCGATATCTGCCCCTGATGTATTTTTGTTCCCCGATATTGAAACCGCTGAATTTCGGTATTTTATTCCGCCAGACGTTATTTCGGGAAGGTAGAAATAACGATATTTTTCAGAAAGAAGATTGGCAGTACCATTAAAGCGGCTATCAAATGTATTGTTCACCACCTCCAGTCCAGCAACTTCGGTGATGAATAGCGCGGCATTTTGAAAGGCGCCGACTGGCTCCGAAGCAAACCGAATCGTATTATTGGCAATTCTGAAATCTTTTAATTCACGGGCATACGGGCTAGGTGGATAATACGGGGTATCTATTTCACTAAATAAGTTTCTAAAGACACGAATACCCGCCCGAGCGCCCTCGTTTATGGGGACTAGGGTTATTTCATTGTCATGGATATTGTAGCCAATCTTTTTAAAATTCGGCAATGCATCCGTAATCACATCTATACCTCTCGATACACCCAAAAAGCGATTGCCGTATATTTCGAGATTGTAGTCTTGCCACCAATCAGAGTAATACCCGGCGGAAGTGTTTTCAGCAGTGTTATTAAACACTTTTCCACCATAGGTGTGGTGCACACTGTACCCCTGGAACGCGTGCTCCTCCCCAGTGGTATTGAGCATACGAATAGTATTGTTTGCGATCACTGAGCCGTTCATGAACACATCTTGTCTACCGGTACTGTTTGCTGTGCCGTTCCAAGAACCGGTGATGTTAAACAAAGTCACCAACCCCCTTCGGTTCTTCATCGAGTCATGCACCGTATCTTCATATACAGAATTGATAATTCTCGCGCACCTCGTGTCCGTCGGACTGGCTGTACAATCTCTGTTATATCGCACACTTGAATTTGCCACATCTGGCCCTGATAGCAACAACAAGAAACCGAAGGCTTCAAGGCCGGTATCATAAATACCAATATCTTTCAGTCTCACTGTATCAACAAATACTCCTTCGCCAAAAATCTGCACCCCGTGGATTCGAGTATTATTTTGAGGGGTGCCCCAAGGAGCCGTATTAAACTTTTCTACCAGTCTTTTATAATTAGCATCGATAGTGAGGTTTTTAACCCCCTCAGCGCTCGGCACACCGATCACCCCGCCGACACTTTTGGCGCTACTGCCCCGCACCACAGTGATCTGTTCCAATCGGCCTTTATTCGAATTGGTAAACTTAGCGTCATCGAGTTTGATAATAGTCCCATCCCTCGATTCACCCTCGAGAGACCCATGACTCGGTAAAAACCATTGCCCGCTCGGACAACCATTACTGACCCCGCAAGTATTAGTCTCAGAAAAGCCAGCCGTCAAATAGGTGCCGTTTTTGAGATGAATAACTATTTTAGTATCCTCTGGCCTTGAAGCTAAGACATATTTTGGTGAAACGGTATTATTCAGCAAATCATACATCACTGTATCAAATTGATTACTGACTACTCCATACGGATTACTTGCCGTACCAGTGCCATTAAGTATCGCTGGATCGGCGGATGTTGCTACAGACTTTATATACACATGAATTTCTGTTCCCAACACCTGCGCAATCAATGAACCGCTTCGGATTGCATTTGCAATTTGAGACCCCACTCCAGACACCGAGAAGGCAAAAAAGAAAAGTGCCAACACGACAGCAAAAATATAGAGCAACTGTTTTTTTAAAAAACCCTTCTGATGTATACAATAAAAAGACATGTGACGAGAACGTACTTCAACTAAGAATACCGCGAAATCAGGCTGGTCGCAATGAAAAAATACTGTTGATAACTCCCTTGCTTGCAAAATATATTCTTTTGTGATACAATTGAATTCAGAATTTGTATTTTGACAACCATCAATCAAAGAGAAAGGTATGTAAATGAGAACCATTACTGTCTGTGTCCTATTCGCACTTGTTTCAGTGACAAGCCTTTTGGGGCAACCGGCGATTGGCGTATTTCCTATCGGCTCAAATGGTGTCCACTTTCACCATCTCGCTCGGATGAAAAATGGCAACGTCCGTGCCGTTCTCATCGAAAATGTGCCGGGGGGTGGCCAAGTGGTCAGGAGTAGTCAAAACTACACCATCACTAATGCCACAGCCACAGGCGTCGACACCGAAATTCGCGCCATCGGCCAAGCCACCGCAGAGCGAGCTACCACCTATCCAGTATCGAACCGGAACAACACGTTTGATATTCGGATTGGGGCTCAGAATACCAATTCCCTGCCCTTGCTCAACATTGCCGCCAGTTTCAACATCGTGAACAATGCCACCACCGGCTCTTGGACACTTCCACCGGACAACACACCCGAAAGTCTGCCCCTGTATCTGTCTCGGCCGGGCACCGAGAGCTATGCTCCCGATATTTTGATGTTTGACGACTATCCGGATATGACCGAATTCGCCATTCGATTCAAAAATGCTTCAGGGGTGGTGATTCGAGAGGGAAATGTGCTCAAAAACAGTCTCCGAGTGTTCACGTGGTATGCTTCCGCCTACGGCTACGATGCGGCCTACTCGATCAAGGGGCAAAAAGATGCCTTTGACAATCCGGAGATGGAATCAAAGATCTGTATTCCCCTATCGACCCTCACTAACGGCTACTTCGGGGAGATCATCATCACCCGCACAAACGCAAACGGCGCCTTTGTTGAGCGGTATATCCTCGAAAACGGCTCACGAATTGTGGCGCCGACGAGCCTTCAGCTTGCCGTCACCAATTCGATGCCGACCTTGCAGATCGTAAGCGAGCCGACTAGTCGAGTGCAAGTGCAGTACTCGACAAATCAGACCCTTCCCAGAGTCTGGAATACGGCTACAAATATGATCATTTCTGCAAACGGCACCATTGCATACCCATGCACAAGTTCATCAGTGGATAGTTTGAGGCTTTACCGCCTGGTCCATTGGTAGCTTGATTGATGCCTTGCCCAGTTCAAGACCACGATTTCTTCGGATTTCGTGGTTTTTTCTCCCCCAAACAGCCAAAAACATAGGTTTAGGCTATGTACATGGGTCAGACCTATGTACAACCAAGACCTATGTATAATTTAAGCTATATTTAGAGCCATTATTACAAAATCTGTGGATAACTTGCTCCAGCCCGACTTATGTATTTTATTGTATCTGCGGAGCATACCCCGTAGCTCTGCTTCGGGGTGTGATCCGCAACGAATGGATGCGTCGGCGGAGCCGACCCTTCTACAACAAAGTTTTCCCCGATGCCTCGCCTCATACGTAGCCAGAGTCTTCGAGGGTACGGCTTGCTGAAGGATACGGGCGAGGCAAAACTTTATTGGTTATTTTAGAGATTCACTCCCAAAAGACCTTTTTATCCCCACTTTTCCATCAAAAGCTTGACACAGCCTACCAATTTGCTATACTTATAGATGTACAGTTCACCTTTATAGGGTGAACTCGTTTTTTTTAAGAAAAATAAGGAGCAATTCTTATTGCGACAATATTTTTCACCCCGCCCCAATTTTAGAAAAAGCAATCAAAGTGATTGCAGGGATGGTGTGAAAACAAAAAGATATTTAACACAATTATCAATTCAGTGAAATTGGGGCGGGGTGGTGATTTTGTGCCACCCCCTCCTCGCACAGACTTCGGATTCGATTAACAAAATCAACCATGCTAGATCTCAAAATCATCAATTCAGTCCTCGACCAGATGCAAGAAGAACGAGGCATTCCTCGAGAAAAAATGCTCGAAGCGATCGAGTCGGCCCTCGCTACTGCCTACAAAAAAGAGTACGGCAAGAAAGGCCAGATCGTTCGTGCCAAGCTTGATCCGAATTCCGGCAAAGCAGAATTTTCACAAGTCAAAATTGTGGTCGACGACACACGCGTCAAAATGCCAAAAGAGGATGGTGAAGAAGAAGTCGAGGAAGCATACGACCCAGATGATATTCGCGTGCACTACAATTCTGAACACCACATTTTGATCGGCGACGCGCGACGGATCAAAAAAGATGTCGAGCTCGATGAAGAGCTGGTCTTTCCGCTTGAACACAAAGACGACTATGGTCGCATCGCCGCCCAGACCGCCAAGCAGGTGATCATCCAGAAAATCCGTGAAGCGGAAAAAACATCCGTGCTGGGTGAATATGGCAAACGCGAAGGCGAGATCGTCGTCGGCACCGTCCAGAGCCAGGAACGTGGTTATAT
>JBBTSQ010000025.1:7098-56449 GCA_038078755.1 Patescibacteria group bacterium | reverse complement strand
GTATCTGCGGAGAATACCCCGTAGCTCTGCCTCGGGGTGTGATCCGCAACGAATGAGGAGTGTCGGCGGAGCCGACTCTCCTACAACAAAGTTTTTCCCGTCGCCTCGTCTCATACCCAGTTAAGTCTCGAGGGAACAGCTCTGCCGAGGGGTACGGACGAGGCAAAACTTTATTTTCTTGTCTACCGTCTGTGTTCTGTTGTCTCTTGTCTGTACCTCCCGATCTCGCACACTCTCTTTTTTCGCGATATACTATACGCAAACAGACTAGCCTTTTAATATTGATTGTATTATGCAGTACCCATCATCAAAAGCTGATTGGAAATTGAGACAGTTTTATTATGTCACCCAGATTTCTGGATTGGTAGTTATTTTTTTGATTTTAGGAGCGCTACTGTATATTCCATCCGCATTTGTGTTTATGGGTGATCCCCAGGTGGTCTTTTTGCTCTGTCTCTGCATTTTTATTTTCCATGCTCTATTATTTTATTTCCAAGAACATTTCCAAAAAAAGATTTACTACACCTTGAGCCGGTATGTCTGGGTGGCATTTTTCCTCTCGCTCGTATATATCTCCGGAGGGATTCATAGCTCGCTTGTCTTTTTATTGATGTTTCCACTCTTAGCCTCGGTAGTTGATCTCGATGCACGAGCGACGAAGGTGGTCGGACTGATTAGTACTATTGTTTTCGGTTCATTCATTTTTTTTGACGCAACGAGCGCGCTGACGTATGAAGTGTGGACTGAACACATCTTTAATACGGTAATTTTGGGTACCATCGCGTATTATGCGTATCAGATTGTCGACAACACTCTTCGACAAAAATACGAACGTGATGAAGCCCAGCGAAAATTGAATGAAATGGTCGAAGTCGATCAGCTCAAGACAGACTTTTTGACCGTGGCGTCACACCAATTGAGAAACCCGCTGACCGCCTCGCGGTGGGGATTTGAAGAAGTGCTCACCCACAAAGATTTACCTAAAGATGTGTCGGAGACACTCACGACCAGTTTCTCTCGGATTGAAGAAGCGATCGGGATTGTCAATGAGATGCTTAAGACTGCCGAGCTTGGGGCGCAAGGGCTCAAGTTGAAATTGGAAAAGATCGATTTTGTCGCCCTGGTCAAATCGGTAGTGCAAGAGCTAGGGCATCTTTCAATAAGCTCTGGCGTACCGGTGCAGTTCCAAACCACTACGGATCATCTCATGGTTTCCGCCGATCGAAAATTATTATTACCGGCGTTGATGAATATTGTCGACAATGCCATTCGCTATTCTCCAAAAGGTAAGGTATTTGTATCGGTAAGTCGTGATCAATCGGGAGACGCGGTGCTTACTGTCACGGATTCAGGTATTGGTATACCCGAAGCAGCCCAGCAATATGTCTTCCAACGCTTGTATCGAGCACCGAATGCTATCGCGGTTGATCCCAACGAAAGTGGGGTGGGGCTCTACAGCACCAAAAAGATTGTTGAATTGCATAACGGTAAGATCACTTTTATGTCGTCAATAGGAAAAGGAACGACTTTCACAGTGACGTTGCCGACTGTTAGCTAGCCGTTTTTTAAAGTTGACTTTTTGGGTGTCTCGAGTAAAGTGGGTATAGAGTAATGTTCTATAAAAAGAAAGGAAAAATATGGCATGGCCTAGACAGTTGGTCCTGGTTAGACACGCAGAATCTGAAGGTAATGTGCTTAGTGTTGATGAGCGGGCACAGTATGATGTGTCAACTCACGAATACAAGCTTACTGTCCGAGGTCGGGAACAGGCAAAGATTACGGGGGCATTTCTTCGAGAAACGTACGGTCCGTTTGATGTTCGGTATGTTTCTTACTACACTCGTTCAAAAGAAACGATGAAGATTATGTATCCGGGAACTTCTTCGGTGTACGAAGATCCGCGACTCGCTGAGGCTCAGCGTGGTATTTGGCACACAATGACCAAGGACCAAATCGATCGAGATTTTCCACACGAGTCCGCCCGTAAAGAGCGCGAAGGCTTGTATCACTATCGACCGATTGGTGGTGAGAATTGGCCGGACATCGAACTTCGGATTCACAGCTTTTTGGGCACGTTGAGTCGGGACTATGCCGGACAAAATGTGCTGATGGTTGTTCATGCTCACTGGTTGATTTTGTTTCAACGCCTGGTGCATCGGTTTTCTATCGACGAAGCGCTGACGCGATACAAAGCGGGGGTGATTCAAAATGCCTCCGTGACGGTGTATGGGGATGGTATCGCAAGAGGAGCTCCGGGACAATTGCAATGTGTCTCCGAAAACTTTGTTCCTTGGCGAGGCAAATGCTAGTTTTTCAAAACCGTGTTGCAAAGCGACGCGGTTTTTCTTTTGATTGAAAATATTGAGTGATTGTAGTACTCTTACGAAGTTCGCAAAATAAAGCCGTTGTACCCGCCCGAACGTACCGAAGACGGTAGTCCGGTACGGGCGGGGCTCAGTTGATACATTAAGTTAATGAGATATACAGTCTATGTTTTGGAAGATGAGAGGGGTTTGTTGTATAAGGGTATGACAACCAATCTTTCTCGTCGTCTAGGGGAACATAGGGGTGGACACACTCGGACTACGAGTGCAATGAAGAATCTGGTAGTTGTTTATACAAAAGAGTATGATACTTCTGTAGAAGCTCGGAAACATGAATTGTATTTAAAATCAGCCGCGGGTAGAAAGTTTTTGAAATCAAAATTATTGCCGTTGTAGCTCAGTTGGTAGAGCACGTCATTGGTAATGACGAGGTCAGCAGTTCAATCCTGCTCAACGGCTCAAAATTTTAAGTGTAGTAATATATGTGTACGCCGAAGTAGCTCAGTTGGTAGAGCAACCGATTCGTAATCGGTAGGTCACCAGTTCGATTCTGGTCTTCGGCTCCAGTCAGTTGCATCTTTTTGCAGATATCGTATACTAATTTTGCTACGGAGACTTGAGGGATAATCGGGTAAAGCCGGTGTTTCCTAATCAGGCTACATCAAGCTAGTCTCCGTAGCCTGTTCTTTGTTTTGAATTTTTCTGTCGAGGCGGGTCGTTGAATAACCTCGGGAGTGTATTCTCCCGGTAAAGAGAAAAGATGTCTTGCATGTCTGTTCTCGGTTGATCCTTGGTGGTGTGTAAAATCGACACGTCCATCTTGAGTGCATCCCGACTGAGCCTTCTGCCGGATACGCTCCCCCTGGTTGTCTCTCCCACAACCATCAGTCACTGCATTAACACTCGCCTCGGCAGGCTTTTCCGCCTAGCACCATAACGGTGCTAGGCGGTTTTCTTTTCCCAATTTTACCCACACGCATTCCGATGCTGTGGTTGTAAAATTGAGGACCCAGCACCTTTGGGCTACAGGTGCTGGGCAAACCTACCTTTTTAATCAATCTTTGGTATAGTGTTGTTTGTAATGGATGACAAAAAGAAACAATTAGCAGATCTCGAAGCGACGCTTTCTGCGCCCGATTTTTGGGCCGACAAAAATCGGGCACAAGCCACTCTCAAGGCTATCAGTGACCTTAAATCAGAAATCGAAGGTGGCGGAAAATATGACAAAGGTGACGCTATTATGACTATTTTCTCCGGAGCGGGCGGGGATGACGCTGAAGATTTTTCGGGGATGCTTCTCCATATGTATCAGAAATATATCGCCCAAAAAGGCTGGGGCTATAGCACTATTCATGAAAATACCAACGATCACGGAGGCTACCGAAATGTGACGATTGAAATTTCAGGGAAAAACCCGCCTGAACGTAGTCGGGCAGGTATCTACGGCACGCTCAAACACGAATCCGGTGTCCATCGTCTCGTGCGTATTTCGCCGTTTAATGCCAAACAGCTCCGCCACACATCATTTTCGATGGTGGAGGTGATTCCAAAATTTGAAAAGACAAATGAAATGGATATTCCTGAAGATGAGCTGGAGGTGACTACCGCTCGTGCCGGCGGTCCTGGCGGACAAAATGTAAACAAGCGTGAGACGGCTGTACGCATTGTGCATCTGCCAACCAAACTTTCTGTACATGTCACTTCCGAACGCAGTCAGGGGCAGAACAAAGAAAAAGGATTACAAATCTTGAAAGCCAAGCTCTACAAACTCCGCGAAGAAGAACGTATCGCCCGTGAGAAGGGAATGTATATTAGCAAAACCACTGCAATTGAGTGGGGTAACCAAATCCGCTCGTACGTCACGCATCCATACAAAATGGTCAAAGACCATCGCACGGACGTCGAGACCTCTCAAGTAGACAAGGTGCTCGAAGGGGACATCGAACTGTTTATCTCGGCCGAAAAAAATTTGTCTTAGTTATTATGTCAAAATACCCTTGTTTTACAAGGGTATTTTGACATACCCATAAAATGCTTGACTTTTCTCTATCAAGTATGATATAATATACGCAGAACAGAAATTGAGGCATTGTGCCGAAAATTCGCCTGTTCCTTGGAAAATCAAACAAAAAGGAAAGGAAACACCATGAATGGTATACCCTTGATGGAAACAGGAGACGCGAAGCTTGTTGCTCGCGGGTTTCTCCTTGGTCAGAAAATCGCCGCGAATGTGGCAACCTCGCTCAATCGAGAAGAGCTCGAATATTGGGAGAAGCATCTTCCCGAGATTCCCGACGCTCTGCGTCGAGGCTTCGGTCTTACCGAGCCGGAAGCACCGAAGGTGGAAGCTCCTCGCTTCGCCTTCGCCGATACCAATGCAGCGCAGGCGATCAAAGAAGCCGAGGACTTCGCCGAGCAATACTTCGGCCATCGCCCCGACCTCTTGAAGCAGTTCATGATGCCGGAAACTCTCCCGTGGAAAAAAGAGGTGATCGCGGTCTATGACCCCGGCACCCTCACCAACCGCGAGGCAGTGGAGAAGGCTCTCAAGTCCCAAAAGTCGATCGCCAACATTTGGGAGGAGACGGATGTGACGCGTTATAGTGGCAGTGAAGCTACCGGACGCCCCACGCTCCGGTTCATCGAACGGTCAGCACGGCCGACCGAAGACACGATGGGTCTCTCCGCCGACGAGATGGTCGCTACCAAGCGCACCTTCCTCGATCTGCGTGGCTACGTCATCGCCTTCGCCACCTACTTCAAAGCGACCAAAGGCTTCTTGGATTCCGAAACATGGACGCGTTTCCCGAACAACAGGCTTCCCGACGGCAAGGTTGCGCATGGTTACTGGCATCCGGGCAGCTCGGAGGTCCGCTTCAGCTGGTACTATTCTGACAATCGCGACTCCTGCATCGGGGCTCGTGAGGCAGTCGAGTGTTCCCTTGTGTCTTGACCCCTTGTTCCCTTCGTATCCCTCTATTGCACCTTGTGTGCGGTCGGGGGATTTTTTATATTATTCTTAAATCATACATCTTGATTCTTAAATCATTCTTAAATATGTTAGAATATCCCTATGATCCACTTCGACAAAGTATCAAAAAAATATGCCGATAATTCTGTGGCCTTGGCGGAGGTGACACTTTCGATATCGCCGAAAGAATTTGTGTCGATTGTCGGACATTCGGGGGCCGGCAAGACAACGCTACTTAAATTAATCTTGGCAGAAGAAAGCCCGACAGAAGGCGTCGTCTCTTTTGAATCAACCGATGTGCATCAGCTCAAGCGTACAGATATTAATTTACTGCGTCGTCGAATCGGAGCAATTTTTCAAGATTTCCGACTACTCCCACACAAGACCGCGTACGAAAATATCGCTTTTGCGATGGAAGCGGCGGGGAAGAGTGATGAAGATATCGCCGCCGATGTGCCACATGTACTTAATTTAGTTGATTTAAGTCACAAGATGATGAGTTTTCCGCACGAGCTTTCGGGTGGTGAAAAACAACGAGTGGCCATCGCACGGGCCATCGTCAATCAGCCGGATATTATTATTGCCGATGAGCCGACTGGCAATCTCGACCCGATCAATACGCACGAGATCGTCCAGATTTTGAAAAAAATTAATGACTTAGGCACCACGGTGATTTTGACCACCCACAACAAGGGTATTATCGATTCGCTCAAACGCCGAGTGATCACGCTTGAAAATGGCAAGGTAGTGCGGGATGATAAAGAAGGGAAATATGCACTTTAAGAAATTTCTAATTACTAATATCTAATTTCTAAACCGATGATTTGGACCAAAATAAAACGAGTGTGCAAGGCGGGGTTTGTCAATTTCTGGCGCAATGGGTTTGTGTCACTCTCTTCGGTGTTGGTGATGACCGTTACACTTTTTGTGGTGGGTACGACTATCTTTTCAAGCGCGCTGCTTCAGGGCTCACTTACACAAATCAAAGACAAGGTGGATATCAATGTCTACTTTACCACCACCGCGCCGGAAACCGACATTCTGGCTTTGCAAAAAACTCTCGAAACTTTGCCGGAAGTGGCCGAGGTGACTTATACCTCTCGCGAGCAGGCCTTGACCGATTTCAAGACTCGGCACGCCGACGATCAGTTGACGCTTCAGGCTCTCGATGAATTATCTGAAAATCCGCTCGGCGCAGTGCTCAACATTAAAGCCAAGAATCCATCAGAATACGCTGGTATCGCCACTTTTCTCAAAGGTAAATTGGCGCTTGCTGACGGTTCTTCCGGTATCGACAAGGTGAACTACTATCAAAATAAAGAGGCAATAGACAAGCTCACTCGTCTGATCGATGGTTCAGAGAAAATCGGTCTTGCGATCGCTATCGCCCTTTGCCTCATCTCGATCATCATTGCTTTCAATACGATTCGTTTGATTATCTACATCTCTCGAGAAGAAATATCGGTAATGAAACTGGTCGGCGCGAGCAACAAATATGTGCGAGGGCCATTTGTGGTATCAGGCATACTTTATGGCTTTGCTTCCGGTATCTTGACCCTCGCGATCTTCTTTCCGCTGACGAGGTGGCTTGGTTCTGCTACCGCCAACTTTTTTTCGGGAATAAATATCTATACATACTACTTCGCTCACTTCGGACAATTTTTCCTTATTCTCGTAGGGGTAGGGGTGGTGCTGGGCGCGATTTCAAGCGCACTGGCAGTCACACGTTATTTGAAGGTATAATAGTAAAATTAAAATTCAAAAATCAAAGTGCAAAATGATAGGGCAAAATTTAAAAGTGAATTCAAGAATCGTTTGTATCGATGGGTTTTGCATCTCATTGCGTTTATTGATACACTGCCTAAAGATTCCACTTGCGGAGTGTTAGGAAAGCAGTTACTTCGGAGCGGTACCAGTGTTCTTGCAAATTATGTGGAAGCACAATCGGCGAGTTCTCGCAGAGATTTCATAAACTTCTTTACTCATTCGCTCAAATCGGCAAATGAGTCAAAAATCTGGCTTGATTTACTTAGGGATACGCAAAAGGGCCCTGCGGCTCAGATTAGCGCACTGTCCGGTGAATTGGTCCAGATCGCAAACATGCTCGCTTCAAGTATTATTACCCTCAAAGGAAAAAGATGATGCATTTCTATTTATTACTTTTACAGTATCATTTTGCTTTTTGATTTTTACATTTTGATTTATTTTCATGCGCAAAAAGAACCACAAATACATTTTCGTCATCGGTGGGGTGATGTCGGGCGTCGGTAAAGGCATCGCCACCGCCTCTCTCGGCAAAGTCCTACAAGCGAAAGGGTTTAATGTAAACCCGATTAAAATTGACCCGTATTTGAATGTCGATGCGGGTACGATGAATCCGACCGAACATGGCGAGGTCTTTGTGCTCGATTCCGGTCTTGAGACCGATCAAGATATGGGCAATTATGAGCGCTTTCTTGAGACCGATTTAACGAATGATAATTACATCACGAGCGGTATGATCTACAAGCACGTGATCGACCGCGAGCGTAATTTAGGTTACAAAGGAAAATGTGTGGAAGCGATCCCGCATATCACTGGCGAGATTATCCGCCGGATTGAAAAATCAGCAGACAACGAGGGAAACAATATCTCGATTATTGAAATCGGTGGCACGATCGGGGACTATCAAAATATTTTGTTTATTGAGGCGGCTCGAACGCTGAAAATAAAATATCCCAACGATGTGCTGTTTATTATGGTGAGCTACTTGCCGATTCCAAGCACCTTGGGCGAAATGAAGACTCGGCCGACCCAAAACGCGGTCCGTCAGCTCAACTCCTACGGCGTCCAGCCCGATATCTTGATCGCTCGAAGTAGGTCGCCCCTCGATCACAAGCGTAAAGAGAAAATCGCGGTGTCGTGCAACGTCTTTGCTGACCATGTCATCTCGGCGCCGGATATCGATAGTGTCTATGACGTGCCGATCAATTTTGAAAAAGATAAATTAGCGCAGATTGTGCTCAAGCGTTTGAAACTCAAAAGCAAAAATAAAGAAGATGGTTTAGTGCCGTGGCGCAATTTTATACACAAGACCAAAAATACCGTCGGCGAAGTCAATATCGCGGTGGTGGGAAAATATTTTGATACTGGAGACTTTGTACTTTCAGACGCGTATTTGTCGGTGATTGAGGCGATCAAATATTCTGCCTACAATCTCGGGGTCAAAGCCAATTTGACATGGGTCAATGCGAAAGAGTTTGAGGACAAGAAAAAGAAAGTGGATGAGCTGAAAAAATTTGACGGCATATTGGTGCCGGGCGGGTTTGGTGAGTCGGGGATTCTAGGAAAATTGAAAGCGATTGAATATGCTCGCATACACAAAATCCCATATTTTGGACTTTGTTATGGTATGCAACTACTGGTGATCGAATATGCTCGAAACGTGCTGGGCTTTAAGGATGCCAACACCGCCGAAATCAATCCCAACGCAGAAAAAGTGGTGATCGACATTATGCCCGAGCAAAAGAAGCATTTGGCGGAAGGCAGATATGGCGCCTCAATGCGACTCGGCGCTTACCATGCGCATCTCGTCAAAGGTTCTCTTGCCGAAAAAGCTTACGGTGTCGATACTATTTCAGAACGTCACCGTCATCGCTACGAAGTCAATCCGGCCTATGTCGGCGAGCTTGCTTCAGCCGGGCTGGTGTTTTCGGGTACCTCGCCGGATGGGTCACTGTGCGAAATTGCCGAACTTTCAACCGATACCCATCCATTTTTCCTCGGCACCCAATTCCACCCCGAGCTCAAAGCCCGCCCGCTCCACCCACACCCATTATTTACCGCCTTTGTGAAGGCTTCGATTGCTCGGGGAAATGGGAAGGGAAAGAGGAAGTAGTGAGTTTGGATTAAAGAGTCAAAAATGGCTCTGTAGAGGGCTGGAAAAAGTTAAAGGCTCAATCCGCCGCGGCGGATTGAGCCTTTAACTTTAAATCACCGGTTTTGGCAGAAAAATCGGCTTTTTTGTAAATCAGAAAACGCATCTACTACCAGGCGCCACCTTATAGTACTATCAAAAAATATGAGGGTTGCCTAACGATGAGTGCAACCCTCCCAACAGCAAGGCCTACGCATTCCGCCTTTGAGTTTTGAGATGGCTTTTTGGATACGGATGCCTCTCGTTTCTTCTTTCTTGCCGGAAATAACCCAGCATATCCACTCATTGCGCGCGAGCGGAGTAATGTTGTCCCAAATTGCCCGCGCTTTCGGCACAGACACGATAGCTTTCTCTAAATCCTCTGGCAATTTATGCACCGCACCGCCAGCAAGTCTCTTTTTGGTCATACAGTTGTTTTTAAGTTAATTTTCTAATTACAATATGCCCATAGAATCTAATCTCCAAGGTTTCACTTCCGCAAAATTTTTTCCATTGTTCTGCCTTTTGCCAATTCGTCGATTAGTTTATCCAGGTAGCGAATTTCGCGCATAATCGGGTCTTTAATGTCTTCGACATGGACACCGCAGACAATACCTTTGACCAAAGACCGCAAGGGATTGAGTTTGGGCGCTTCGGCAATGAAGGTCTCGATAGTTATCTGCTTTTTCATCTGCGCTTCCAGCTTTTTTTGGCTGTATCCCGTGAGCCAACGAATGATCTCGTCGACCTCCGCCTTCGTGCGGCCTTTTTTCTTTGCCTTGGCGACATAAAAAGGATAGACGCTGGCGAAGATCATTGTGTAGATGCGGTGTTTTTTCATGATAGGTTTTTTGACAATGTATTGGGTCTTACCTAAACGCACAAATTTATCTGCTCTTGAAAATTATCTCACGTTGAACCAGACACTATCAGGGCCAACCTCTTTATCAGTCATGAATGTGACATGAAAAATGGTATGTGGAAAAGTAATACCTGAATCCTTAAATACAGATATACCACCCCCAAAATTTTGCTGTTTAATATCTGAAATTCGAATCCTTGTGTCACTACTCGTTACATTTAACATCGTACTAGGATTTGGATAGGCAAGCTTAACTTCATACTCCTGCACGTAAGAGTTAAGAGATTTTGAATTTAACAATATAGGCAAAACTTTTTCGATTGATGTTTCCGGATAATTATTATTTACAGTATTATTGCCAACTTGCCCTACGGTATTTATGATACCCTCTTGCCGTATTGATGATTTCTGTGAGAAAGAACTGAAAACAGTCCACCCCAAAGCAAGAATTGGAATAATTATCAGTCCAGTGAATGTGATTTGTTTTGTTGTCATGTGATACTTCTTGGAGTCCGAGTCTACCCCAAACTGATTAGTATTCATATCGACTTACTCATCCACCCTCCCGGTCTTGAAACCGCCCGCAGGCTCGTAGGTGGCGAGGATCACGCCGGTGCTGGAGATCTTGGATTCAATGAGTTTGAATTTCTCGGCTTGGGTTCCATTGGCAAAAAGCTTCTTGCCACTGCCGATGGTGAGCGGATAGATCCAGACCTGCATTTGGTCGATGAGGTGTGCCTTGAGCAATGTCTGAATGAGGTCGCCACTGCCCCAGACCCACAGGTTTGGACCATCTTCTTGCTTGAGCTTTTTGATCTGTTCCACCACACCTGCCTGCCGGTCAGGCAGGTCGCCCGTGATGCAGACCGAGTTGTTCCACGCAGGCTTGAAAGATGAATGCGACACGACGTATTTTCTCGTGCGGTTGAACGGCACGGCCACTTCGTTGTCCACCTTTGCGTGGGGCCAATACGAAGCAAAAATGTTGTAGGTGGTCTTGCCGAGAAGTAGTTCAAACGGGGCGTTCATACCTTTCGAGAGAGTGGCACCCATCATCTCGTCCATGGGCACCGCCGCTTGCCAGCCGCCGTGTTTAAAACCGTTCGAAGTGTCCTCCTCCGGTCCGCCGGGCGCTTGCATGACGCCGTCCAATGTCACAAAGGTTGTGGTGATAATTTTTCGCATAGGGTAATTATACTTTTATAGTTTGAACCTATCTCAAAGATGGCTTAATGTTATCAAATTTAATTTCTTTTGTCTGGTCCAGCTTTTTATCTCTCTTTCGCGGGAGCGAGCTTCTTTCAGTGTGGCAAATTCTTCTTTATATTTCAAAGTAACCGGTCTGCGTATTTTGGTATAGTGGGCTCCTCGTTTAGAATTATTGTGCTGGTGCAGACGGCGGGGGAGATTGTTTGTGCACCCAACATACAGAGTGTTGTCAGCGCATCTAAGAATGTAGGTGAAATACATTGAGATATTTTTCCTGCGTAAAAAGCTAATAGTCTACGTCGAAAATGTACTCATTTCGACGCGATTTTTACGCTTAGTTTGCACCGAGCAAGTGCTCTACTCGGTATCTTCGTCGCTCTCACTCCTCGAGCTGCGGGACTTGGATTCGAACCAAGATGAATCGCTTCAGAGGCGACTATCCTACCATTAGATGATCCCGCAATTATATAACTTTAAATATGCTAACTTACTGTATCCATACTATCACCTTTTGTGGCGGATTACCGATTCGCTCCACTCATCGGTATGCGCTGGTTTTTATAGTCGCTCCGCTCTTTAAAAACAGGCACCGTACCATTAGATAGATGCGCAATTTTTAGAAAAGACAGTCAGAGAAAGAAATCTTTACACTGATGTCACAACGGTAGCAGAAAAAAGTCTTTTGCTCAAGGTCGGGACAGTGCCTCATTTTGAAAGTGGTACAATTGGCGGGAGATGTCTTCTAAATCATACAAACTAACGTCCAAAGTGTTGCTCTACCCAGGGATGGCGGGCTGGCATTTTTTGATTGTGCCGAAAAAAGAATCAGGTACAATAAAAGAAAAATACGGACGACTGGCAAAAGGGTGGGGATCACTTCCGGTGTCGGTCACTATCGGTAAGACGATCTGGAAGAGTTCGATTTTTCCGGACAGGAGAGCGAGCGCGTATCTTTTACCGCTCAAGGCAAAAGTAAGAAAAGCAGAAGACATTTGGGCGGGAGACACCGTCTCGTACGCAGTCAAGCTACTCGTGTAATCTTTTGAAAGCAAAAATCGCTCGTTTGAAGAGCGATTTTTGATGCTGGGTAACGATAAGCCGAATTCTGTTAGGCTTGCGCCTAAGGTAGTCATTTGTCTGGGCCGTGTGTTGCCACATGGCTCTGGCGACTCAAACCAATGTAGAGCGTTGGAAGTACCAATTTCAAGTGTTCACTTTTCAAGCACTGGCTGTTGAAAATTGAGCATTGATAATTTGACATTCCCAGTGCTCCACACTGGGATACGGTCTTGCACGTAGGTAAGGGTTTGGCCGTTGCAGCTTGGCGTTGCCACCAAGACATTCCGCTTGCGCGGAATTCCTATCCTTTCGGAATCAGACGTTGCTGTTCGCACCTCGAGGATTGCTCCCGACGGGGGTTACCCGCTACCATCCTCCGCACTCTACCTACCGATAGGCAGGTTTCGCACGGACGTGTTCGGACTTTCCTCCCGATTGGGCATATTGCACAATCGAGTAACTACCTATTACCCATAAGTATTATACCATAAAGGTAAGATAAGAAGCAAGAATGGGTAACTCACAACAAACAATCAGAGGGACGGGTCGCGACGCGACCCGTCCCTCACTTCTCCCTTTCCCTCATGTCGTCAGTTGTTTGTTGTAAATTGTTAATTTGATTTTGCACCTTATCCCTAGTTGACCAATTATTTTTGTAGTATACTTACACCATTATTAAAAGCGTGAGCCGTTATTTTTACGTATCTATGTCAAATGAAACATCAGTTAGTGTGAAGACGTTCTCTCGATTTGAACACGTCGCGATTATTGTCTTGTCTATCGGTCTATTTATACTTCCACTTCTGTTTATTCCGTCCCCATTTGTTTTGTTTGAATTTTTGAAAATAACTACACTGGTTGTCGTTGTCTGTGTGGCGGCGCTTTTGGTCATCTGTGCTCGATTGCAAGATCGAAAAATGACGATCTCGAAATCCCCGTTGGTGTGGTCACTTTGGGCGTTACCAGTAATCTACGGAATCTCTGCGTTGGCATCTGCGCACCCGACTACTGGGCTAGTTGGCTACGGATTTGAGGTTGGCACATTCGGATTTGTGCTCACACTCACTACGCTGACTGCACTTGTTGCATATCTCTTCCGAAGCACCGGACGATCGCTTTCTTTGCTTGCTATCATTCTATCGACCCCGCTCATTCTCGGCCTATTTCATGCACTTCGATTTGGATTCGGACCGACGTTTTTAAGTATGGGAGTGTTTACCGATATCACTCACAACACATTTGGCAAGTGGTATGATTTATCTATTTTGTTTGGCTTCGGAACCATCACTGCGCTTATATTGTTGACTCGGTTGACGCATACGATTTTTGTGCGAATTGTATTGTACATTTTGTTACTTGTGTCACTTTGCATGTTGGTGACGGTGAATTCATTTATGGTGTGGGTAATGGTCGCTATCTTTGCGATTGGTTTTGCCCTCTACCAGTTCTTTTCTCGACTAACCTCATCCCCTGATTCAGAGACAACTACGCCTGTTTATCGAAAAGTGCCGTATCTCGCAGTCGCCGTTTTGCTTGTATCAGTCTTCTTTATTCTCGACAACCTCGCGGTATTTTCTACACAGCCGTTTACCGCTCGAGTGACTGAAAAACTGGCAATCTCTCAAGTCGAAGTTCGCCCGTCATGGACATCGACTGGAGAGATTGTAGTAGCAACTCTCAAGGTTGACCCGGTATTTGGTGTTGGTCCAAACCGCTTTTCATCTGCATGGAATGCAAACAAACCGCAGGGGATTAATGCGTGGCCGTTCTGGAATGTTGATTTCTCGTATGGTATTGGTTTCGTGCCAACAGCACTGATCACCACTGGAATCGTCGGCGCGCTCGGTTGGGCAGTCTTCTTGGTATTTTTAGTTGCTAGTATGGTGCGAGTGTTGCGAAAACCTGCTGGTGACGCTCGGGGTCGGGGAGTGACCTTGGCGCTTCTTTTCGCCACTGCATTTCTGTGGGTATCAATGGTGATCTATGTTCCGGGTATCTTGGCAATGGTGCTTACTTTTGCGGTGACTGGTTTATATTTTGCCGCACTATCTCGAGAAGGAGTAATACAGAGTACTTCGATGGCCATGAACAGTCGTTCACTCGCTACATTATTTACAACACTTGGATTTGTCGCGGCACTTATTGCCTTGGTGACACTTGGATATGTGTATCTGCAGAAATCAGTGGCATCGTATCACTTCAGGAAAGGGGCAACTGCGTTCGGTGCCAATGATCCGGTTGCGGGTGAACAGCATCTGGTTAAGGCATTTAAAATCGGTCAAAACGATTTGTACTTGCGAGCCATTGCTGATTTCTATGTGGCCCAATTGGTCGCGATGCTCAACACTGATCTCTCGTCCGCAAAGGCTGAAGAGGTTCGAGCTCAATTTGAGACCCTGTTCCGGTTTGCCAATACTGCCGCCAATCAAGCGGTGGCGTACGACGCAACCAATTACCAGAATTATCTTACTCGCGCGCGTGTGTATGAGTTGGTAATCCCGCTGAATATACCCAATGCATACGAAAGTGCCAAGGCGGATTATGCCGAAGCGGTCAAACGTAATTCACAAAATCCACTTATCTATCTTCTGACCGCGCGTCTTGAAGCAACTGCTGGCAACATCGCTCTTGCCAAAGAAGCGGTACAGGTAGCACTCTCACTTAAGCCTGATTACGAAGACGCAAAGACGTTTCTTGCTGAAATAAACAAGGTCAGACCGCAATCGTCTCCAACCGTCAGTAAGGATGCTACTCAAAAGAAAAAATAAATCGGTTCTATGGTAAAGAGAATCCTGTCACTCTTGGGTAAAGAGATAGGTAACCTTCATGAGGCAGCGTATCTCTTGGGATTTTTTGCTATTCTTTCGCAACTTCTCGCGCTGTTTCGTGATCGCTTGCTTGCGTATACGTTTGGGGCAGGGGCAACACTCGATATCTACTATGCCGCCTTTCGAATCCCTGATCTGTTGTTTATTTCTGTCGGCTCGATTGTTTCAGTGTCAGTCCTTGTACCCTTTTTATTGGATCGGGCGAAAAATAGTGAAGCTGAATCTCGACAGTTTGTCAGTCAACTTGCCACAGCCTTTCTGGCGGTCATTGTCTGTGTCGGTGCTCTTGCGTGGTGGCTTTCTCCCGCATTGACTCTCTGGTTTTTCCCGGGAATAACTGGTGATGATCATATTCAATTAACACTGTTTACTCGCATCCTTTTGTTCTCGCCGATACTGCTCGGTCTTTCAAATTGTCTGGGCAGTATTACTCAAGCCTATCGGCGATTTGTAGTATACGCATTGAGTCCGCTCGTTTACAATCTCGGGATTATTTTCGGTATTGTCGTGTTGTATCCGAAAATTGGTACGAAGGGCTTGGTCTATGGGGTGGTCTTTGGGGCGTTACTCCATGTGTTGGTGCAGGTACCATCGGTTCGAGCAATTGGTCGAATGCCACAGTTGGTGTTTCGTGGCAGTTATCGAGTATTTACTGAAGTGATGGCGGTATCGCTCCCACGCACACTTACTCTCGGATTGTCTCAAATTGCTATCTTATTTTTAATGTCACTCGCGTCACAAATGGCCGAAGGCTCGATCGCGGTGTTCACGTTTGCCTTGAATTTGCAATCAGTCCCACTGTCGATTATTGGAGTGAGTTATTCTCTGGCTGCTTTTCCGGCGTTATCAAAGTTGCATACTGATGGCAATACAAGCGCTTTCTTCACGCAATTGGCTACTGCCGCTCGACACATCTTGTTCTGGTCAATCCCCATAACACTCCTTTTTATTGTTCTGCGCGCCCATATTGTGCGCGTGGTGCTTGGAGCGGGAGAATTTACATGGTCTGACACTCGTCTGACGGCTGCGACATTGGCACTATTTGTCGTGTCGGTAGTGGCGCAAAGTCTGGTGTTGTTATTTGTCAGGGCATATTATGCGCGAGGAGAAACCCGACGGCCGTTACAGATATCGGTATACTCGACGCTTATTATTATCCTGTCGAGCATCGGTTTGTCACATCTATTTGTCACTATTCCTTCGTTTCATTATTTTCTCGAAGCGCTCTTTCGGGTGTCGGATGTGGCGGGCACCAAAATACTGGTCTTACCTCTCGCGTTTACTATCGGAATGAGTGTAAACGCGCTCTATTTGTGGTGGGGTTTGAAACCGCACAGTCCGATTCGTCTGATCCCGCTTCGAGAGACTTTTTTCCAGAGCGTTTCGGCATCAATTATTATGGGGTTTGTAACCTATCTTTCTTTGAATTATTTTAGTACGATATTTTCGCTTACAACCACGCTCGGTTTATTTTTGCAGGCATTCTGTTCAGCAATCATTGGTATTGTGGCATGGGTAGGGATACTCAAAGCTCTTAATAGTCCGGAATTGTCTGAAATGTGGACTACATTGCATCGCAAGATTTGGAAGACGGGAATTGTGACAGAGGAAATTGGTCAATTGTAGGGCGAGATTGAGCGGAATTGTTGAATCAGAGTACTATGAAGACGGCATTCCGTTGAGCCATTATCTTAAATATAACAAGCGCCTGTTTGGTTTCTTTTGCTCGGATTTTCCCGTATACTGTAGTGATGTATCGTTTCGTCCGATTGGTAGCCCGAGAGGCAGTTTTCTTCATAGTATTGGGAATACTCATAACTCCCGATGTACTGAAAGCCGCGAGTGACCCTATTGCGGATTTCTGTGCGAGTAGTTCGGCACAAGCAGACGCTCAAGCCAGAGCCGAGTGCGCGGGACTCGCTACCCTTCAAGAAAGTAGCGCAAAAATCAAAGGAGAAAAAGATTCAATTGAAAGTGAGATTAAGGTCATTGATACGCAGATTAAGATTGCCGAACAGAAAATAAAAGTGCAGAACCGAATCATTGATCAGCTTACTCGTGATATTAAAGTCAAGAGTACGACCGTGTCAGGCTTGGAATCTAAGATAGATAAAAATACTGAATCAGTGGGACGGATTATTAAGATATTAAATGATAAAGATGCCGTATCACTTCCGTCAGTAGTGCTTGGTCAGAAAAGTTTTTCGACATTTTATACAGAGGTTGATCAATTTCAAACACTCAATCGAGAATTGGTCGTGGTGCTTGATGAAGTGCGAACACAAAAAAAGCAGACTGAAGCTGAAAAAGCCACACTCGAAGATCGAAAAGACAAAGAACTGGATGCTCGACAAGCAGTCGAAGCTCAAAAACGTTTGATCGATCGAAAAAAAGCCGAAAAAAAGACATTACTTGCGCTCAAGACCAGTGAATACACCTCTGCTCAAAAGATTGTGCTCGACCAAAAAGCTAAAGTGGCAAAAATTCGCTCCAAGTTATTTAAATTTCAAGACGGTGAAGGAATCCCGTTTGGAGACGCGTATGATTACGCGGTCAAAGCCGCTCGGACGACCGGCGTACGGCCAGCATTTGTGCTCGGTATTTTGATGCAAGAGTCGAGTTACGATTATAGTACTGCCAGCTTCGGTAAAAATATTGGCCAATGCTTTTTGCGAGACAAAAATACCGGCGGTGGTGTTGGCGCCAATTCCGGCGATGCAAAGATTCGAGTGATGAACCCGAATCGAGATGTCGTACCGTTTATTGAGTTGACCTCTAATTTGGGCAGAGATTATACCAACACCAAAGTGTCGTGTTGGATTGTCGATTATAGTGGCGGTAGTCCGGTCGGATGGGGTGGCGCTATGGGCCCCGCCCAATTTATCGCTTCAACTTGGGAATTGTATAAGAAACGGGTGGGTGGCATCATGGGTGTTTCGCCAGCCCTTGCTGATCCATGGAATCCAGAGCATGCAATCGTTGCTGCGTCACTTTATCTTGCGGATTTAGGCGCCGGTGCTCAAACCTATTCTGCCGAAAAAAATGCCGCCTGTCGGTATTATTCCGGTAAAAAATGCACCCAATCCTCCCGTGCCAATACCTACGGCGTGAGCGCCATGAAGTGGGTGACCAAGATTCAAGAAGAGATGATCGATTCAATTTTGCTGGCTTCGCGGTAGTCTTCGGTAGGTCTTTTTAATTATTTTGTCTCTTTTTCTCTATACTTCGTCGTATGTATTGCCCCGTTGCACCCTTTTCATTCCTATGCTATACTACCCGCTATGAAAGTAGATATTCACCCAACATATACAGAGAAATCAGCCATTACCTGCGCGTGCGGGACGGCATTTGCCTTTGGTTCTACGATGCCAAAGATTGAAGTGGAAATTTGTAGCGCCTGCCACCCGTATTTTACGGGCAATGACAAGGTGATCGACTCTGCCGGCCGAGTGGAGAAATTCAAGGCTCGCGCCACCAAGACATCGACCAAGGCCGCCACAAAGAAGAAATAACGAATCTCACGAAAAACTCAAAGCGACGTGCTTTGAGTTTTTCCATTTCTGGCGAAACGATTATGACTATCGAGGAATTCAAAAAAAATCCAAAGACGATGTATTTGGCAGAGGCATACGAGACGGCGCTCAAGGAAGAAGCGCATCTTTTGGAATTGTCGAAGACCGATCCATCAATGCGGGAATTGGCTGTAGAAGAGCTCGCAACGCTCGAACAACAGAAAAAAGAGTTATTGAAACAAATGGAAGACATTGTCGCCTCTGAACAGGTAGAAGAAGAGTTACCTAATGAAATTATTCTTGAAGTGCGAGCGGGGGCGGGGGGTGATGAAGCGGCGCTGTTTGCGCGGGAACTTTCGGAGATATATCAAAAGTACGCGCTCTCCAAAGGTTGGACCTGTATGAAAATGGCGGAGTCACTGGCCAATCTTGATGGCTACAAAGAAGCCAGTTTTGAAATTAAGGGCAAGGGAGTGTACGAAAAATTGCGATATGAGACGGGGGTACATCGCATTCAACGAGTGCCGGCAACTGAAAAGATTGGTAGGGTACATACCTCCACCGCGTCAGTGGCGATTTTGCCGATACGCAAAAAACACAAATTTCAAATTAATCCCGCTGATCTCGATATGGAATTTTCTCGCTCCGGCGGGGCGGGAGGGCAGAACGTCAACAAGGTAGAGACAGCAGTGCGATTGATCCATCGACCTACCGGTATTGATGTCCGGTGTACATCCGAACGCAGTCAGGCGAAGAATCGTGAAAAAGCACTGTCCATTTTGCAGGCAAAACTTGAGGTGTTGTATGAACAGCAAGAGGCGCAAAAATTCGCTTCAGCTCGTAAAGAGCAGATCGGCACTGCTGATCGTTCAGAAAAAATTCGCACGTACAACGTGCTTCAAGACCGAGTGACCGATCATCGCATTAAACAGTCATGGCATAATATCGCGGGGATTTTTCGTGGAGAAATTGATGATATTACTGATACCGTGTCAGTAAAGATGCAACACCCAGAAACTATTTCGGGGACAGATGATGAGGAGTGAGGATGCGGATGGGAGATAGAGAACAGACTCACAACTCACAACAAACAACTGACAACCAGAAGGAAAATTCACCGAAATTAGTTTAAAGGCTCAACCCGACAGGCTATTTAGGGTTGAGCCTTTAAACTAATTTTTACCAAAAAGCGCTAAAAATCACCTCGTCAAAAACCGTATCAAAATTTTCCAAACGGTATTGTAGTAGAGCCATGAAATGCCTGAACGGCTCACTTCCGCAAACTGTGCGGGAGTGAGCCGTTCAGCACTTTTATGGCTATGTTGAGCCACGCCACGGCAGAAAGTCAAAAATATGGCTCTGTGTAGCCATTCTTTCCTTTTTATCAATTTCTGTTAGTATTGCCCTATGGAATCTCGTTTTATCAGAAATTTCAGCATTATTGCTCACATTGACCACGGCAAGTCGACGCTTGCCGACCGGATGCTTGAGCTGACGCACACCATTGAAAAGCGCAAAATGATGGCGCAGGTGCTTGATAGTATGGAGCTTGAGCGCGAGCGAGGGATTACCATCAAAATGCAACCAGTGCGAATGAAGCACACTAAAGATGGTCAGGAGTATGTGATGAATTTGATCGATACTCCCGGACACATCGACTTTTCGTACGAAGTATCTCGGGCGCTCAAAGCGGTCGAGGGTTCAATTTTGTTAGTCGATGCCACACAGGGAGTGCAGGCGCAGACCTTGACCACTCTTGGGATGGCACGTGAGGCGGGACTGACCATTGTACCGGTGGTGTCGAAAATTGATTCACCGCTCGCACGAGTAGCGGAGGTCAAAGAAGAAATCGCGCTTCTACTTGGCGTGCCACTTTCGGATATTCTCGAAGTATCGGGCAAGACCGGACAAGGAGTGATTGAGCTTTTGAATGAAATTATTACTCGCGTGCCGGCGCCCAAACACGAGACAGAAAGTTCGGGGCAATTTCGATCACTCGTTTTTGATTTTCAATACTCAAACCACCGCGGGGTGACGGTCTATGTTCGGGTATTCGGCGGGAAGATTTCAAAAGGTGACGCCTTACTTTTTAAAGTCGCTGACGAGAAATTTTTTGCACTTGAAACAGGGATTTTTTCTCCACACGAAGTGCCAGTGGAATCGCTTGGTGAAGGCGAGATTGGGTATATTGTGACTGGCATTAAACAACCCGGGATTGCCTCGGTGGGTGACACCGTGGCAGCGCTTAAGGACCCATTGTTACCCTTTCCAGGCTATATGAGTCCCAATCCGGTGGTGTGGGCGTCTATTTATCCTGAAAGTCAGGATGATTTTGATTTTTTGAAACAGGCGCTGGGAAAGCTTCGCCTTTCTGATTCATCCTTTACCCACGAAGAAGAATCTTCAGGCACACTCGGACGGGGCTTTCGGTGCGGATTTCTTGGAATGTTGCATCTTGAGATTATCACTGAACGATTGCGACGAGAATTTAATCTCAAGTTGGTGATTACTAGTCCGACCATTACCTATGAAGTGCATCTGCGTGGGGGGAAAGTCGAGACAGTATACTCGCCATCAAAATTCCCGGAGGAGCATTTGGTGGAGCAAATTTTTGAACCATGGGCAAAGGTGAAGATTATTACCCCAATGCGATATTTGGGAGATGTGTTGCAAAAGCTTTTTGAGCACGAGGCAGAGATTGGGGAGACCGAAAATTTTGGAGACAATCGCAATTCGGTGACGGTGATGATGCCATTGCGCGAGTTGATGCGTAACTTTTTTGATGAGCTCAAAAGTGTGTCTTCTGGTTTCGCTTCGATTTCGTATGCAATGGAGGGAATGCGAGAGGCGGATGTGGTGCGACTGGATATTTTGGTTGCTGATGAGCCAGTGCCGGCCTTTACCCGCGTAGTCTCTCGTAAACGAGCACAAGAAGACGCAGAGAAAGCAGTGGAACGACTTTTTAATGTGCTTCCAAGACAGATGTTTACTACTAAAATCCAAGGCAAAGCAATGGGGCGGATTTTGTCTTCACGTACATTGTCTGCAATGAAGAAAGATGTGACGGGCTATTTGTATGGCGGGGACATTACCCGAAAAATGAAATTGCGCGAGGCACAAAAAGAGGGTAAAAAACGAATGAAGGATCGTGGAACGGTGAACATTCCACAAGACGTCTTTTTGAAGATGATGCGGACGGGGGAATGAGATGCTAGAGCAGAAGCAAGAGAGATAAGAAGACGGGTCAGATCTAAAAATTATAGTTGACTTCTACTCTCTATAGGAGTACTGTTTTGACTGGATATGGTTCATTACTTTGCTACGGAGGATGTATGGAACGATCTGTTAAATCTACTCCAGTCGAATCACCCGAACGGATTTGTAAGTATCCGGGATGTTGCACGATACTCTCTGCGACCAATGATGATACGATGTGTCGATGTCATCAATCAAAAATCGCAAAAGCGTTCATTGCTCAATTTGGTGCCGATGCCGAGAGTAGTGGAAGTGTGAAAAGCGATGGAAGACACCTGACTCTGCGTCGCGCAAGTCGCAGAACGGCATTTGTTAAAGATCCCCGTTGGTAAAACCACTTAGGTGTATTTGCATCTAAGTGGTTTTTTCTTGTGATTACGGTCTGTGAAGGCAATCTTTACTTTTTTGTACTATCGCCAGAGAGATGGGATATAGAGCAGTACCATACTAATAATGATAAAGACACAAACAATACTCCAAATAACGGTGATCGTCTTCTTGTGTTTCTTGTTGAAAATCATCTGGGTAGTATAGCGAACATTTCATTTTTTGCCAATGCGGGGTGTTGTCGTTATTTGATCTTTTGGTTTTCTCCCCATACTTCATACTTTTTACTTTGTACTTCCCTGTTATACTTACCCTATGCGTGAGTTTGAACACCGTAAGAAAGTTCGCCGAATAGTATACTCCCGACTGTCGGTGGTACTACTTGTAGTGCTTGTGGGAATACTCGCTAAAGCATCCTACAGCGCCTATCAAAAATATCAGGTGAGCACCACTGCCTATCAAGATGTTGCGCGTGAACACAGCGAGTTGTCGTCTCGAAAAGGGCAATTAGAAAATGACATTGCTCGTCTAAAGACAAAGGAGGGGATTGAGGCAGATATCCGTACGAAATTTGGCATGGTAAAAGAAGGAGAACAGATGCTGGTGTTAGTTGATCGGGGGACGACTACGCAAGTAGTTCCAGCCAAGGCGAGCGCGTTTGATGCACTGAAAAGCCTTTTCCGACGGTAGATTGTTTGGGGCGACTTCTGTATGTTAGGATGATGACGTTGCGAGTGTAGTATAGTGGTAGTACTGGTGCTTCCCAAGCATCGGGCGCGGGTCCGATTCCCGCCACTCGCACAGGTAATGAGCGAAGCGAATGACTGTGTGAGTGAGGAAGCAAACTGCTTTGCTTCCGGCGGGAATCGGAAGGCTTTTCTATGTTTCGTCTGCGAAACGAGAAAAGCACCTGACTATGTAATAGTCGATTCCCGGTACCCGCACAGATAGTATGTATGCTATACTATTCCAGCTTATTCATTAAATTATATAAGTAAACATTTATGGCAACTGTAACTATCTATTCAACCCCGACTTGTCACTATTGTGGTATGGCAAAAGAGTTTTTCAAGCAACATAATATCGCGTACACCGAACATAATGTGGCGACTGATATGGAGAAGCGAAAGGAGATGGTGGAGAAAAGCGGACAGATGGGGGTTCCGGTGATTGAGATAGACGGCAAGCTTACGGTGGGATTTGATGAGGGAGAATTGAAGTCAGTACTGGGGGTTAAATAGGTTCATGAAAAGCCCCGTCCTGCTTCGCAGAACGGGGCTTTTTAATTCACGAGAATCAGTGGTATAGTCTCAGGTGTAGCTAATTGCCCTCGTAGTTCAACAGATAGAACCGGCCCGTCCTAAGGGTCTAATGTCAGTGCAACTCTGGCCGAGGGCACAAATGTATAAAGCTAAATTTTGGGTGGACAGAATTGTTTCTTTATGCTATGATCTTAATGGAATCTATCTTGGACTATTGTGGTTCAAGTAAGTACATTCCTAAACCCAAAACCGGAGGTATCAAATGAAATGCAAAATAGTAGTAATTTGGTGGCTTGTCAATGACAAAAAACACGACGCCTTGAAGGATAAGGACAAAAGTATTGACGCGCTGATACCACTCGTTTCCGCACTCTTTCCTGGTATCAACTACTACTCTGTAACCGGTTTTACTCAGGTGATGCGGGATTGTGTTATCCCAGCTCTCAAGAAACAGTTTCCTCAGTTACTGGGTATCCCTGCTTCTGAGATTGGGTCGCGTACGATGGTAAATATTGCTGAGGTGTTGCGTTCCAAGGGATATGAGTGGCAAAATAGTCCCAGATGGCAATCAAAATTTAAGAGACTCCTCCTGACAGCTTGAGCATCTTGTGCGTACATCAAGGCTTCCCCGCAAGTAGTTGTGAGGGGAGTCTTTTTCATTGGTGTATTCAGAATAATTCACTCGACTTTTTTGGAATGATCTTCTTGGTGCTATGGGTTGTTAATGGGCGAGGTATTAAATGTCTTATTGTCTGTCGTCTCCAATTATGCTATATTCATTCCCATGACCCCAGAGGAACGATCATTGTTAGAGCGGACGCTTTCGTTGACGCAGGAGAACAATACGTTATTGCGTAAGATTAGAAATAGCGCGCGAATTTCTTCGATTATGCGTTTGTTCTACTGGTTGGTCATCTTGGGCCTGTCATTTGGTTCGTACTATTTTATTCAGCCGTACTTGGAGCAGCTCGGACAAGTCTATAGTGGTGTCAATGACGGTATCAGTACGGTCAAAAGCGCGCAGAGTCAGTTTGCCGACATTCCGGAGATTTTGAAATCAATCGGAAGATAATGTTATTGTATTTTTAATTGTAAGCTCCGACGCTTTGGTTGGAGTCCCGACCAAAGCGTCTGGATTGTCAGTTGTTTGTTGTAAGTTAATAACGCTGGGATAGCTCAGTTGGTAGAGCATTCCCCTGAAGAGGGAAGGGTCCCCAGTTCGAACCTGGGTCCCAGCACAAAATACAAAATCCGCCTTATCGGCGGATTTTGTATTTTGTGCTGGGAAGCGAGCAAACTACTTTGCTCGCGACCCAGGTTCGAAAAGCGGAGCGATGTTTCGCTAGTAAGCGAAACCGCGAGCTGGGGTCGAGACCTTGCCGAGTGACGACGAGGCAAGAGTCGTGACCGATCCGGCCGTCTTCGGCCACCTGGGTCCCAGCACCCAAGGTGATTGCAGACAACAGCTCAACCAGTCCCTGGTTGAGCTGTTGTCTTAGAATATGACTCTATAGAGCCATATTCTTATCTTTTTGCATTAAATACTTGCATTTTATATTCAGATATGCTATAATACACATAGAACATACGGTTGATATTGGGTACACCCCAAGCCGGCGTTCTTCACAATCCAAAGCCTATATGGCGAAAGGAGTCAGTATGAAATGGCACAAGTGGAAAGAATTGGTCGGGCAGTGTCCGTGGCTTATCCAGGCAATCAATGGGCCGGATGGACGAGTGGATGTCGAGCGTGATTTTGTTCGACACACGCTTGAATACGTTGCCTTCCGACCGTTCCATACTCTCGACCTCGAGACGATTCGTAACGATGGTCGGGATACTCTCGAGGAACGGCTAATCACTGATCCTTACTTTGACGGCGACCCCAATCGCTGGTATGAAGAACATTTTGAGATCTTTTGGCACCTGGCCGATCGCGCGGATCAGTCCGGCGAAAAAGTGGATTGGATGTCAATCACTGCCAAGATCGAAGAGGTTAAGGCGTGGTGGTGTGAACATATCAAACACACACCGGAACTTCTGATGTTTGATCGGGTGGTCAAAGTGACGAGTGGGGGTGTGGTAGGCAACCGGATCCCAACCAAGGTCTCGGTGGACATCTATCCCTTCCAACCCCAGAATCACTGGGCGTTTTGGCCGCCCCGTGAAAGACGGTTACTGACTGTTCGTGAGCAACGTGATCTTGAGGCGGAAGCAGCCTATGTGTCCGGTCGCCCGATGCCTCCGATCATCCCGCCCGATCGCATGGTGGCGTTTGTCTGAGGCTTTCGGAAATTCGAAACGGTTGAGGCAAGTCCTCAACCGTTTTTTCTATGTAGGGTTTGGTTCTTAATTCTTAAATCTCAATTTCATCGCCATTTATGAATCGTGAATCATAAATCATAATTCATGAATCATTTTTAATTCCCCGACTTAATCTTGAGCTTCGTCTGTCTCCCCTTATTTATCTTCGGCAATCTAATAGTGAGTAGGCCGTTCTTTTCGGTTGCGTCTGCTTCGTCTGGTTCGACTTCTTGGGGCAGGAGGATGGTGCGAGAAAAAGAACCCCAATATAACTCACGGAAAAAATAATCCTCATCAGCGACCGTGTGGACATTTTCTCGTTTGCATTTGATGGTCACCATATCTCGGGTAATCACCACATCTAGATCTTCTGGTCGCACGCCGGCAACCATCGCCCGAATGACCACTTCAGAGGGTGTCTGATGCACATCAACCGACAATTCACCCTCGCCATCGCTTTCTTCAAATTTGGCGACTGTTTTGCCGGTCGCAGTCGTCTCGGTGCTGTCTTCTTCGACCGGCACTCCGCCGGTCAGTCTTTCAAAAAATGAGCGTTTTGTTTTTGACATAATGATATAAAATTAATGAACGACTGGAGAAAATGTTGGTTTAGATATTCGCTTGATTCGACTAAAGACAATGAGGAGTAGTACAATCGCGATCCACACTCCATAAAACACTCTGAACACTTCGGTACCTTGTGCATCCATTATAAAAAAATTAAAGACAGCATGCAAACCGGTAGAGAGGATAAGTCCGATGACCGTTGCCACTTCACGCTTAAACCGCCCTTTATAAAATTCGATGGCGATGACCGCACCCACTACTCCCGAGGTGAGGACGTGCAGTAGACTTGCTCCGATAAAACGCAAATTGCCTGTCACCAAGCTCTCGATTGGGCTGTAGTGCAAAAGTGAGGAGGTAATGAATAGGGTATTTTCAAGGGCTGCAAAGCCGAGCGCCGCAGTGATAAGGTAGATCATCGCGTCGACAGGCTCATCGAAATATCGACGGGTGAGGGCGGGTAGGTACGCGGCAAGAAATTTGAGAATTTCCTCGATGGCGGCCCACGCAAAAATCAACGGCCATTTTCCGGAAAGCATTGGACCCACGGCTTTTTGAAGCAATCCGGCGACTGGTACTGCCACCATACCACATACGAAAACCGATAGGAGGACGGCGCGCGGTTCGGGATGTCGATCTTCATGGAGCCAACACCAGAGCCAAAAGATGGCGGGGAGAATGCCACCGAGCGCCGCATAGAGGAGTATGTCAGGAGCAGTGTCCATAGGGGAAGTATAACAGGCAACTGAAACAAAAAACAGTTGCCTGTTGATTCGACTTCGACTCGAACACTGTGTACGAGAGTACTCATCCACGTGCTTCTCGCTCGTCGAAATAACGTATGAAGTATGAAGTATGAAGTGTTAAAACGGGGAAAAGACCAGAAATTGCGAAGCAATTTCTGGTCTTTTTTGTATTAGGCTTTATACTTTATACATTTTACTTCATACTTCCTTCTTCTAATACTGGCCATTTTTCAATCATGAGTAGTTGTTTGTCTGCAATCGGCAGATGTTCCCAAATGGTTTCGGTCACAAATGGCATAAACGGGTGGAGCAGTTTGACACAAGTGATCAGAATATAGAACAGGGTATATTGGCAAGATTGTTTCGCGGATATGTCGGCTCCCGCAATTTTTGCCTTTGATGCTTCAATAATCACATCGGCAAACGTATGCCAGACGTAGTGGTAGATTTTTTCCGCTGCCAGATAGAATCGGTATTCTTCAATATCGTGTGTGGCATCGGCGACCAGTGCGTGAAGTTCTGAAATCAGTTTTTTGTCTTCATCAGTCAAAATATCTTTGTTGGGGACGTCGAGGGTCATTTTTTCCATCCCCTGACAGCTGGTTAATACAAAGCGAGTGATATTCCAGAGCTTGTTGCCGAAATTTTTGTAGCCTTTTATTTTATTTTCTGAAAGTGAAAGGTCGGTGCCTGGAGTGTTGCCCACAATGAGGCCAATGCGAAGCGCGTCGGTGCCGTACTTCACGATGAGGTCGGTCGGATTGATCACGTTGCCTTTACTCTTGCTCATCTTCTTGCCGGAAGCGTCGTTCACCAAGCCGTGTAGGTACACTGTGTGGAACGGCACCTTGCCTACGAGGTAGAGGCCGAAGATGACCATGCGCGGGATCCATTTGAAAATGAGATCGGAGCCGGTCTCCATCACATCTGTCGGATAGAAAGACTTCCAATCGGCACCTTTTGAATAGCTAAGCGAGAGGAGTGGCCACTGGCCGGAGGAGAACCATGTGTCGAAGGTGTCGGTGTCGGCACGGAGCATATTTTTACATTTTGGACAGGTGGTCAATGTATTTTCCAAATCAGGTTCGGCAAAACTACATGAATCACAAATTTTTGCAGGTATCGGAATGCCCCAGACAATCTGGCGGGAAATGTTCCAATCGAGGGTGTTGTTCATCCAGTAGAGGAAGATCTTGCGATAATTGTCGGGCTGGAAGACTACCTCGCCGGCTTCCACGGCCTTGATTGCCTTCTCCGCGAGTGGTTGCATCTTGACGAACCATTGTGGGAGAATCTGCGGTTCGATAGCCGTCTCGCATTTGTAGCAGACGGGGACATTGTGCACGTATTTCTCATCGACTTTCACCAGCAAGCCCTTGGCTTTGAGCTTCTCGACAATCTTTGGCCGTGCTTCGGTGATCTTCATACCAGCAAATTCGCCAGCGATAGGGAGGAGCTTGCCTCGCATATCGATAATTTGCTCTCGGTCGAGCTTGTGTCTTTCGGCAATGCCAAAATCCACCGCATCGTGCCATGGGGTGATGGTCATCACACCCGTACCAAATTCCATGTCGATTGCTTCATCTTTGATGACAGTTGCAGTGATTGGGCCGTTGATCCATTCGAGCTCGATCTGCTGACCTTGCTTGTATTCAGCGTAGCGTGTATCTTCCGGATGCATTACCACGTACTTGTCGCCGAACTTTGTCTCGGGCCTTGCTGTACCGATGGTGAAGGGGCCGTATTTGAAATAATAAAACGGGTCGATTTTTTCTTTGCTCTCGGTCTCCACGTCGGAAAGGGAAGTGGCGTGCTTGCTACACCAGTTCACTATGCGTGAACCGCGGTACACCAGTCCGTCATCATACATTTTCTTGAAGGTACGATGTGTCTCGGCCACGACATCTGGATCGAGGGTGAATTTCTCTCGCGACCAATCGCACGAAGCGCCGAGTGCGCGCACCTGTGCTTCCATAGTACCTTTGTTTTCCAGGGTGAAAGCAAGGATCTCTTTGTAGAGGTCCTGCGGATCCATTTTAAATCGAGATCGACCCTCTTTTTCCAATTTTTTCTCGTACACGATTTGTGTCTCAAAACCAGCGTGGTCGGCTCCCGGCACCCAGAGGGTCTTGAAACCCTGCATACGTTTGAACCGGATCATAATGTCTTCGAGGGTGATAGCGAGGGCGTGGCCAACATGGAGGTTGCCGTTGGCATTTGGTGGTGGCATCACGATGGTGAAGGGCTTCTTGTGTCGGTCGGGAAGATTGTCTGGATTAAAAAAACCGCTCTCCTGCCAGAGCTTGTAGATACGAGTCTCGTGTTCATCTGCGTTGTAGGGTTTCAAAAACGCTTTTGGGATATCTGGTTCTTGATATGTCTTATCTTCTGCCATATTAGGTCATAGTAGCAAAAATGAGCCTATTTTGCCATTGGTTTAGAAGCTTAAATTTCCTTTTGCGACAAGTGGCGTTCGAGTGGATTCTGAAGGTTTGGTCAGATGTTGCATATAGCCGGCGCAGGCAATCATCACTGCGTTGTCGGTCGACAAAGCGAGATTGGGGAAGAAAAGCCCTGTGTCCGGATATTCGGTCACCATTTTTTCAAATGCTTTCCGGATGTGTGTGTTAGCAATTACTCCACCACCAATGATCAGTGTTTGTGCCCCATATCGTTCTAGTGCTTTCTTTGTTTTGGTGACAAGTACTTCGGTGACCGCATCTTCAAATTCTCTGGCGATTGTTTCTCTGTCTGCTTTGGTGGGTGTACCAATGTCTTTCAGGAGATAGAGCACCGCAGTCTTGAGTCCGGAAAAAGAAAAATCAAAATCTTTAGTGTGGAGCATTGGGCGAGGAAGTTTGAAATTGGTCTGCGTTTGTTCTGCATTGTTCCGCGAAATTTCTGCTAGTGCGGAAATTTGAGGACCACCTGGGTATGGCAGACCAAGCATTCGAGCTACCTTATCAAACGCTTCGCCCACTGCGTCGTCTCTCGTCTGTCCGATGTTGCTGTATTTCCCCCAGCTTTCAATCAAGATGAGTTCGGTGTGACCTCCGGAGATGAGGAGGGCGAGAGCGGGGAAAAGGACGGGGGAGTTATTAGTTATTGGTTGATAGTCTTTAGTTTTTGAATTGGAAATTGGGAATTGGGTATTGGAAATTTCATTTCTGTTTACCAAAACAGAAATGATGTGCCCCTCCATGTGATTGACTGGAATGATTGGAATGCCCCACGCGAGGGAAAGTGCGCGAGCGAAATTGATACCAACCCAGAGTGCTGGTTCGAGTCCTGGACCGACGGTGACCGCGATGGCGTCGATGGGAGGTTTTTCGATGGTTGGAAGATAGTGTAAAAATTGTTCGAGTAACTCGGGTTCTTTTTCGAGCATCTTTTTAATTTCTTCTCTGGTTGTTTGTTGTGAGTTGTTTGTTGTTAGTTTTTTTTCAAAACCTGATTCTTCTAATACTTTTTTAAACAAAGGAATCAAATTTTTTGAATGCTCACGTTTTGCCAGAGCGGGGAAGACGCCGCCGTATTGCTCGTGAATTTTGGTCTGGGAATTAAGGGCATTTCCGAGTATAGAAAAAACAGGTGAATTTTTATCGCCGGTTGCGGATACTATGCACACTGCGGTTTCGTCGCAGGAGGTTTCGATGCCGAGGATGAGCATTTGTGGTTTCTAGCTTCGCTTTTCGGGTGCGCGATAGAGGACTTGAACCTCTGACCCTCCCCACGTCAAGGGGATGCTCTACCAACTGAGCTAACCGCGCGTAGTGCACAGGATAGCAGGTTTTTGTTTCTGCGGAAAGGGAGGGATTCGAACCCTCGTGCCGGTTTGACCCGACCATCCGATTTCGAGTCGGCGCCGTTATGACCTCTTCGGTACCTTTCCTTTGGGATATTTGTTTACAAATTCACTAAATTTTCTTAAATGTTTAGGGTTATTACTCCCAATGTCTTTGAAAAAGTAGCGTATTTCGTTATCTCGTCGCAGAAACACATTTTTACCACTCGATACTGTTGGATGGAATCCTCGAGCGACCAGTGTAAAGTAGAAAAATTTAAGTAGTGGCAGTGAGTAATTAGTGAACGCAATACCCGCATTGTAATATAGCGAATTTTTTATTAAGTGTCTATCAATAAAAAACGAGCCATCAGTGTCAAATAATCCTCGGACACACGCCTTGGAATAATTCTTGTTATTTCGAATCCAAAGGGGAGTATTACTTTGCGATTTTACTTTGTGTGAATCAGTTAGTCCGATCTTTTTTATATATGTCACCAGGGCTGTACGAGAAAAGACTAGTGTGTACACCTCTACTCCGTTTTTCTTTTTTATCGATGGGCGGTACTGAAATAATTTGAAGCTTAAATTAGAAATATACTTTGTATAGCCATATTCGTCCGCCCCTATTGAAATTATAATTTGTCGTTTACCAACATGACCATCTCCTAATAAAATTCCAACAAATTCAGCTAATTGGGATGAACGTTTGGGTATGCTGATTTTTTTCTGAATAAAAGGTGAATAGGGATTTTTCGATTGCGTCCTTATTGATCTTAATGCACCTTTTATCCTCCCTGTGATTGTCCCGGGGTTACCATAAAGTGCTATGCGTCTTAGGCCGCCTCTCTTTGCAGCGTTTCTTTTTAGTCTCAATATGTCGATTGCTTTATATTTGGGCAGAGACACTCCCAAGTGGTTACTTAGTAGTTTGAGACTATCGAGGGGTATGGAAGATTGGCATAAGTACCAATTACGAAGAGTTCTTGGGGACACCCCTGTTATTTTGGATAATATTTGCCATGAGCCGGTGGCTAGTTTGGCTTTTATCAAGAAATCACTAGAATCTTTATTTGATTGTATGTAAGTAGATAACATGAATCTTTGGGTATATATTACACTATATTATTCAACCGCTCAAGCATATTTCACTTCCCTATAAATAATAAAAATGCTATAGTATCATTTCGGTATGGCCCTATCGTCTAACGGTTAGGACACGGCCTTTTCAAGGCTGTAATCGGGGTTCGATTCCCCGTAGGGTCACAGGTTTTAAGTATTTATGGAAAAAGATAATACAGAATCTTCTAAAGAAATAATTAAACAAACATTTTGTGCTATTTTTACTTTCTTTTTTTGGTTTATACTCACCTCGATAATGGTTGATCTGTTTAGTGGGAGAATCAGGATTTCAGAACTTCTTTTAGTAATAAATGATTATACAAAATTAGTTCTAGTATCGTGGCCGGCTTCTATTCTCATTATTTGCTTAGTTTTACTTCAAAAACATCACGAGGCGATAGATCATTTTATTAGAAATAGAATGACGGAGGTTGGTCCTGGTGGTGTAAAAGGTGAGCCAGTAAAAATAAAGGGTGCCACTGAATCTGAGATAAAACAACAAAGAATAAAGGAGACCAAGGAGGATGATAAAGTCATTGAGGGTTTGGTGACAAAAGATAAGCCTTTGAATGTAGAAACTGGAGTTCACAAAGTTGTTCCTAAGTCCACAAAAGAGGAGGTTATTAAGAGATACCAAAAGATATATCGAATAGAAGAAGTGGTACAAACTAATTTGATTGACAGATATGCAGATAGATATAAATCTCAAGTTAAAATAACTAATCATGAAAAGAGTGTTATTGTCGATGGGGTGGTATATTTAAAAAATAGTAAGAAACCAACGGCAATAGAGATAAAGTATATATCCTCAAAAAATTATGAGGCCATAAGATTTATAATCGCTAGAAAGAAGACAAAACTTGCGCCGCTAGGTGTCAGTCAATTAATTTTAATTTTAGTGGGAGATAATATAACTCAAGAAGAAGCGTTCAAAGTCCAAGAAGAAAATCTCCATCAGGCTAAGATATACTTCTATAACTGGGATAGTGGAATTTTAAAAGAGGTTGAAATTCCATATAGGGATGAACACATATTTTAAATAACCCTTCAACTTTTTATTGAGGACGTGTTTCCATGTAATTAGGATCGAATAAAGATTCTTTCCCAAGACTATTTCAAATGCTTCTTCCTCAAATCCGCAAACATAGAGGCGGCGAGAGCGATGATAACGATGTTTTTAATAATGTACTGACCCTCAAGGGTTGGGGTTAAAAATCCTTTCCACGCAATATCAGGCAAAAGAAACAGAGGCATAATGGTCACCACCATATGCGGAATCAAAAGGATCAGTGCTATTTTCTCCATCTTTGGGATGATAAACAGAACACCGATCAGCACCTCCCATCCACCCAAAATCATAATGAAGGTGTTGAAAGAAATGAACGGCAAGGTTTCTTTGAGGAGGGCATCAACGAGGGGGTTGGCAGGACTTAAGTCAAAAAATTTCAGTGAACCAAACCACACGAACACCACAAAGAGCGCGAAGTGGGCAAATATAAACGCAACATATTCTTTTTTCTGCATTGTAGGTAGTGTCATATATCTAAGTATACAGTATTAAGTAAAAAGTAGAAAGTACAGAGTCGAAGCTTTTTCTTTATTCATAAATCATGAATCATGAATCATAAATCTCTCCCTACTGTGTGTGTAAAAAATTATAAATATCTTCAAGCGCTTTCACGGCATCTCCGGCGGCGATATTGTTTTGATGATACAAACCATCCGTACAGTCCCCAGCTCCCCAGATGCCGAGTGTACTTGCTCGCTGGGTGCGTGGGTCAACAACGATATGATTCCATTTATCGAGCGTGACGACATATTTTACAAAACTGGTATTTGGGAGCAGTCCAATTTCCACAAAAATGCCAGTCGTTGGGATTTCAACGAGCTTTTGAGTAGTTGCGTCGGTATAGACAAATGCTGTGACAAATTTATCACCCTTAACTTCGGTTGGAATAGCGTTTTTGATTGCTCGCATTTTTGGATTTTTCAAAACCTTTTCGACAGTCACCGGATCGGCACGGAAATCATTACTGCGATTGATGAGGGTAACACTTTTGCAATAGGCGAGGAGTTGGGCACAGGTTTCAAAGGCGGCGTTGCCACCGCCGACCACCACTACATCTGCATCGGCAAAGAGTGGGCCGTCGCAAGTGGCGCAATAGGTGAGCCCCTTGTGTTCAAAAATGTCAGCGCCCTTCACCTCAAGTTTCCGGCGGAAACTGCCGGTGGTGATTAAGACTGTTTTTGCGCGGTATTCAGCAGTTTTTGTTTTGATGGAAAAGCCTTCGGGAATTTTTGAGACCGATTCGCAGAGTTCACCTGTTTTGATGGTGACAACATCTCCCGCGTAGGCACGAAGATGCGTTTCGAGATTTTTAGCGAGATCGGTGCCGGATATTTTGACACTACCGATCCAATTTTCAATGCCTTCGGAGACAGCACTCTGGCCTTGAAAATCTTTGGTGATAAAGACCGTCTTCAAGCGTTTGCGCGACGCGTAGACTCCGGCGGCGGCACCTGCTGGCCCGCCGCCAACAATTGCGAGATCGTACAAAGAAGAATCAAGATTCATGATTTAAGAATTATGAATAGAAGCAAATACAAGTATGAGACCAATTATAACAAACAACTTACAACTTACAACGTACAATCAGAAAAATAATACAGGTGAGTGGTAGAGGTTTTGTTGTTAGTTGTGTGTTGTGAATTGTTAGTTTTCTCTCTTCGTTGCTTTTTTGTATCGTCTTTGCTACTGTTTTTGTAGAACTGCACTTAGAAAAGGGAAAGGGGAGTTGTATGAAGGTTATCACAACTGAAACTCAAGATGGATATGAGGTTGAGCGATTCGTAACGCGTATGTATGGCAGAATTCCCATTCACTGGCAGAGAATCTTGCCTGCATGGTGTGTCGTTGTCATGGATCATGCCCGAACGTTTCGACATGTGCCAGCTCTGCAGTCAACCATCAAACATTTTGAGTTTGATGCCCGTAATTTTTCGGCAATGGCGGGGCATGCTGATGATTGGTGGTCGGTCCACCTCATACTCCAAGCGCCTGACGAAAAGAATCCTCTGTGGGTGGTGTGGGTTCGCCATTCACATGATCGTATTACGCTCGGCCAAGACTTCTTGACCGATGTGGGGGCAATCTTGTGGGGGAGTAATGCTCATGTGCGTGCGTTGTGGACTATGTTTGCACAGCAGAGGTGTAAGTGCCCGCCTTCAGAAGATGAAATTGCCGGACGGTTTTGTGATGGTTTTGGTCATATGATGTATGACCGAGGGGCGTTTTTTATGGGCCACTCATCGGTCGCCATTTTTTTCGGTGAACTTGAGAAGAAAATTCTTCAAGGAAACCTGTCGCTCAAGCTCGAAACTTGAATCGTTACGCAAATACCGACCAGAAATGGTCGGTATTTTTTATGACTATTGAAGATGTCAAAAATGGCTCTGTTGCAACATATTTTACACTTTTTCCTGTGGCGTGGCTCTATGTAGGCTTAAAAGCACTGAACGGCTCACTCCTTTTGAGGCCAAAACCAGTGAGCCGTTCAGGCATTCTGTGCCTTAATGGCAACGCCGTTTGGGAAATGTTGACACGGTTTTTGACGAGGCGATTTTTAACGTTTTTTGGTGAAAATTAGTTTAAAGGCTCACTGGTTTAGGTCTTATTCATGAATCATGAATCTTAATTCTTGAATCTAGCTTCTACTTGAGCTTCGATCGTCTCAAAAAGGCCGGTACCGCGCCCCAATCATCATCGTCGTCAGTGCGAGCAGATTTTTTATCGTCAACAACACTTTTTGCTAGCTCGGCCATCTTTGTTGGCTCTGTTTTTGGCGCTGGCTTTTCTATTATGGCAGGAGCGGGGGTCACCGTAGCACCGACGGTAAACATCTTGCCTTGTTTGTCAGCATTGTCGCCAAAGAGTGATCGACGCATCACACTTTCTGGGAAACCAGAAGCAATAACTGTTACACGAATTTCGTTTTTCTTTAGTTTCTCATCGCGTACGGTACCGAAAATCACTTTTGCTCCGGGGTCGATTGATTCAGTAATCACTTTTGCCGCTTCTTGGATTTCAAACATGGTCAGATCATCTCCGCCGGCAATCGAGAACAGCACGCCTTTGGCGCCATTGACTGAAAGGTCCAAGAGGGGAGAATTGATAGCGGCTTTGGCGGCTTCTTCAGCGCGCTTTTCACCAGAGGCGGTGCCGATGCCCATCAAGGCGCTTCCGGCGTTGTCCATCACGGCGCGAATATCAGCGAAGTCGATATTGATGATACCGGGAGTGGTGATCAAGTCTGAAATGCCTTCTACCGCTTGCTTGAGCACTTCGTCGCACATGGCAAAGGCGGCTTTGGCGGTGGTATCTTTGGAAATTGAGGCGAGGAGGCGATCATTGGGAATAACAATGATTGCGTCGACTGATTTTCGGAGCTCTTCCAATCCTGCTTCAGCGAGACGCATTCTTTGCACACCTTCAAAAAAGAACGGCTTGGTGACCACTGCCACAGTCAGCGCCCCGAGCTCTTTGGCAGTCTTGGCAACCACCGGCGCCGCACCGGTGCAGGTACCACCACCCATTCCTCCGGCGATAAAGACCATATCCGCGCCCTTGATCGCTTCTTGGATTTCTTCCTTGGTCTCTTCAACCGCTCGCTTGCCGAGCTCCGGATTCATACCGGTGCCGAGTCCTCGGGTCAAGTTTTTACCAATGTGAATCTTTCGTTTGGCGAGAGAATTATGGAGGTCTTGCGCATCAGTATTGACCGCGATGAATTCAACTCCGCGCACTTTGGAGTTGACCATATGATTCAAGGCGTTCTTGCCCGAACCGCCAACGCCCAACACTTTGATGCGGGCAAATGTTTCTACTTCTGGTGTGATATGTGGCATGATAATTATGAAAAAATTACTCTCGTCGAGGCTAGTATATTCCGCAGATACAGAACTACCACGAAAACATTTCTGATTTTTCGTGAGACCGCCTACGCTATTTCCCAATAACGCAGAACTTGTTTCTCCAATGATACCACCAGCGTTTAAAAAGGAAAGCCTTGATTTTGCTTAGTTTTGTTTCATGCTTTGGCTTTACTTTTTATCTGATATCTGTAGACTGGTAGCGGATGCCTGTGGAGGTTGTCGCAAAATCAGGTGGGAGGCTATGAAGACGTAGTAACTATACGTTGGAGCCCGCGTGGCCTAGAAATCACGCCAGAGTGTGTGGAATACAAATCTATACACGAGTTGCCATCGGTCGTTTGTATTCACGGCGGGTGCTGGTTTAGGAACGATAGTAATTCCCATTGTACTGTGAATCACAGTTATGCTGTCAATAATGGTCAGTGGGGATGACGGTCACCACCCTCCTAACCACAGGTTTCCATTTTCCGCTCAGCCTTGTGCTCGAGCGGATTTTTTTATTGACTTTTGTCTTGGTGAGAGTATTGTTAGAAAGGATACAAAAAGAAAGGTTTATTTATGTTCTTGATTCAAGGTGTGTTCTTTCAAAACCGGCAGTATCTTGGACTGGCTTGTGTGCCTATCGAGGGTGCCGTGGTTACCATCAATGAAGGTTTGTTTCAAACCATGTTTGCGGGAATAATTTTTTCCGACCAACGACAATCGAGGAACAACCTCAGGGGATATATGTTGGATACCTGTGGTGAGTCAGTGCTCAAAGATATCTCTGTGAGCGATCGCGAGGTATCGTTTACGAAACATTACGACAGACGTAAGGATATCATCAAGTATTCTTTTACTGTGAAGCACGGTAACACGTGGATTGGTCAATACTCTGGTGATGCTGTTGGAGTGGGGCTTGCTCGCTGTATGATTACCGAGGTTGATGATGATTTCCTTTTACCGAACATCCCTGCGGAGCTTTTAGACAAACCAGCTCACATGTGGCCAGCTCGAATCAATTGATAGTTTTCGTAGAATCCATCGAGTGTATCATTCGATGGATTTTTTTATTACACACAGAGAATCCCCCGAAATCGCTTTGTGATTTCGGGGGATTCTCTATACTTTATACTCAAGCCTTGCGCTCGAGCGGATTTTTCTTTAGCAAAATATTCAAACTGCCCCGTCTAGCGAAGCTAGACGGGGCAGTTATTCATGAATCATAATTCTTGATTCTTAATTCTCCCTGTACTCAGGGTAAAAACTGTTTAAACCATCTGCCAACATTTGTAATAACCTCTTTGCCTTGTAATCCAGCGCCATGTTTCATCCCGTCAGATTCTCCAGAAAGTCCCAAGATGCAGAGACCATATGCCACCGACCATGTCGCGTCTTTAAAGCGATCGCCCAAGCTTGGACCAAAAGCGATATTGCCGATGCGTGATGGGAGTTTGAGCGAGGCTTTGGCAAAGTCTTCGATGGTGGCAATACCTGATCCGCCACCGGTGATGATGATGCCGGCAGGCAAAAGACCGTTGCGCCCGATTTTTTTCAGATGCGCTTCGATCAGTTCGAAAATGTCTGACAAGCGCGCCACGATAATCTCGTCGAGTTTTTTGCGAGACTGGTTGGAGTCGATGGTACCACCCACTTTTAGACGTTCGGCTTCTTCGAGTGATACTTTGAGGCCAAGGGCGATGTCGTTGGTGATATCGGTCGATCCAAATGGGAAGACTTCGAGTGATGCTGGAATATTGTTTTCAAACACAGCGATAGATACCGTCTCGGAGCCGATGTTTGCCAATATACACCCAGCAGTTTTTTGTTGTTTAGAAAGGGTGACGAGACTTGATGCAATCGGCGCGGCAATAGCGTCTTCGATTTCCACTCCCGCTTCTTCCACTACGGAAATTAGCTCTTCCAAATGTTGCTCAAGCGAAGTGATGAATAGTGTTTTGACTTCGAGCTTCGCCCCCTTCATTCCTTGCAGTTTGCCAAACACTTTTTGGCCATCAATTTTGTATTCAAGCGGGATAGTATGGAGGATTCGGCGATTGAGTGAAAAAGATTGCGGAATTTCATTTTTACTCACTTCGATAGCTTTTTTGATATCGAGATCGGTGATTTCGAGATCGGCGCGAGTCACGGTGGTAACACCGTTTGAGGTAATCGATGATAGTCCAATACCACCGACCGAAATGTGAGCACGTTTGATCGGCACTTTAGCGATTTTCTCGGCTTGGGAGACGGCCTGCTTGATACTTTTTATCGCATCACTGCCGTTTACAATATAGCCATGGCGCAAGCCTTTGGACTCGGCAAAACCCATTCCGATAATATGCGGAGTGGTCTTTTCTTTACCGAGCTCTGCCACGACCACCTTGATCTGGTAGGTACCGATATCAATGCCGACTGCGATGTTGCGTGCCATGACTACGGGGTAGTAATTTCAAATTATCAATTATCAAATTTTCAATCAACTAAGAAATATTTAAATTATGTGATTGAAAATTGATTGAAAATTGGAAATTGTTAATTGATCATTTAGATGCCAAATTCTTTTCGAAATTTGGCCTCGATCTTCTCCATTGTACTACCATGTGCCATTCCTTTCAAATGGAGGCATCCGTGGATAAATAAGAATGGCAAAAAGTTTTCAATCGGACGGTCAAATTTTGGCGCCTCGACTTTGGCGGTTTCAATGTCGAGGTAGATTTCACCCTCGAATGAATTAATTGGAAAACTCAAGATGTCGGTGGGGGAATCTTTCTGTCGGTAATCGCGATTGAGCCTTTGGGTTTCTTTTGGCGTTGTGAGAATGACCGCAAGGTCATAGTCTTTCCCTAAGATCGCTTCTTTGATAGAAGCAAAAAGCAACCGGTCAGGTGACGGGTTGCTTTTTGTTTTGATGTGTATGTGAAAATTGTCGGGACTCGTCATGTGGTGTGTAAATAAGCAAAACAATTTTAGATACGAGGCGCGAGCGAGCTTTGCGACTAAAACGTATACAAATACGTTGCAGGAGCAAACGAGCGAAGCAACGAAGTAGATGATGTTGTTTTGCTTATTTTAACGACCGCGCTTTCTTGGTTCTTCTACGAGCTTGCCCTGCTTCATCAACTCCGCTTTTTCTGCTCGGTTCTTGATGCCTTCAAGCGTTTTCATTTTATTTTTGTAGTGGGAGAGCACGCGCTGATTGTAGCGAAGTGATCTTACGCGCGGGATGATACCCGAGCCTTGGACGCGCTTGGTAAAACGGCGCAGGACTGACAGTCCTGTTTCTGATGCGTTTTTGGTGATTTCTACGTTGATAGCCATAGTGGGGGAGAGTATAGCACGCAGAGTGGTTTGATGCAAATGCTCCCTCGAATCACTTCTGGCGTACGCGGATAAAGCCGGCCAGCACCGGCTTTTCCTACGCTCGTTTCGTCACTGTCAAGATTATGTGCAGACACATCTCTTGACAGACCATGCTGGCGAAACTCCGCGACATACACCAGAAGTGATTCTCGCTCGCTGTTGATAAGAGGAATCAAACCGCCCTGCGTGCTTAGGGAGGGAGGTTGGAAGAGGGGAAAAGAAAACGCCGTCCGGAAGCCGGACGGCGAGGGAGTCTAGGGGTGGTCAATTGGCTGATTCCTGCACACCGATCCTCGGTGTTGAATTAATCAGGGAGCGAAAACCATGAATGAACGAAAAGCACATAAACACAAATCCAAAACATACAAATACGAAAGTACCAGTGCTCACTTCAAGTGGGTGTTGAAAATTACGTGCTGTAACAGCACCCAGTGTCATCATCCAGAAGAAGCTCAGAAGTGTCGTTGTGACAGGTTCATCGCGTTCAAAAGTGAATCCGAGAGTTAGAATAAAGCTCAACACCAACCAGATTCGGCCATCTGTATCTATCAGCATTAGGAGATTGATCCCTATCAGTAGAACCGAGAGAAAACAGAAAAAGATGTGTAGGTTTTTCATAGAACAAGAGTCTGAAGTCCAAAAGCAGGCGCTTTTGGCAACGGCGATGATTCGCACTTCGGTACCTTTCTGGTGTGTAGTATATACCAAGTCACACAAAAAGTCAAGTAATTTAAAAAGATGATTTTATGGCTCTACAGAGGCTCAGAAAAAAGAATGCCCCAACGCCTTTGTGCCAAAGGTGCTGGGGCATTCTTTTAAAGCAGTGAGCCGTTGAAGGGAAAAGCCCCCGAAATTGCGGAGCAATTTCGGGGGCTTTTCTCGTGCTTCATACTTTTTACTTTATACTTCCTACTTCTGCGCTTTCAACTTCTTCAGATACGCCGGCACATCTTCAATTTTGATTGTGTTTTGTGATCGGTCGGTCATGTCGCGCACGATGACCGCGTTTTCCATCGCTTCTTTCAGTCCCATAATCAAGAGGAATGGCACTTTTGATTTCTCGGCGATGGCGATTTGGGTGGCCATGCGATCGCGACAGAGCGCTTGATGCACTGGGATCTTGGCTTGGCGGAGTACCTCGATCACTTTGAGACTTTTTAGTTTCGCTTCAAACCCAAGCTGGATGAAATACACTTCCGGTTTTTTGACTTTATGATTGGCTTTTTCACCGGTCGGCTTTTTGAAATGGAGCACGGCGCACGCGCCCAGAATTTCTTTTTTGGCGCCGAGCTTTTTGGCCAGACCGTCGTATCGACAGCCGACCGCAAGCGGGGCGACGCCTTTACCTCGCGCACAACCATCATTTCTGATTTCAAATACTGGCCCCGATGAAAAACTCGGATTGCCGACTAGTAAATTTTGGATAGTGTAGGGAATATCGAGCGTCTCTAAATACTCCAAAATTTCTTGAAAATGATGCCGGCTGGCTTCAGAGAGAAAGCTGATTGATTGCGGTGCATCTACCGCCAATTTTTTACACGTCTCATGTTCACTGCACGACAAGAGACTGAAGACACTCGATTTCATCGCTTGTCTGCACGCGGCGGGGAGGTCATTGATATGCTTTCGATAGTAGGCAGTCAGTTCTTTGGTAAAACGAGAAAATGATTCTCGATCGCCGATACTATTAATCTCAAGATGGAGATCGTCATAACCTTCTTCTTTCAAAATGGCGATGGCGGTCTCGATAATAATCGCTTCGGCGATGCTTTTGTGCGTGCCGATGATTTCAAGATAGCATTCCATCTCTCGACTTTCTTTTTTTGCCGGTTTGCCGTCGATGGCAAACGGCCCCTTGTGATAGTGGGTGAGCGGTTGCGGTAAATTATGCCAATTGTTATCGACGTATTCGCGGATGAGCGCTGATTGTCCCTCGAGACTTAAGGTGTCCCAGCCGAGAGGAAGTGCCTTTTTTTCGTCCGCGCTTTCAATGTGTTTTGCTTGCGCCATGTCATCTTTTTTGATGGTGGGCGTTTTTTGCGGAGTGAAGCCGTAGTAGACCGCCACTTCGGCTGCCGTGTCGATGTCGCTGTAGGCAGTGTTTGATTCTTTTGGCGTGATTGTTTTTTTCTGTTTTTTCATACGGCGCGAGTTAATTGGTAGACGTCTTTTGCATGCTTGTGCCCGGAAATGCCTCGATGGTTTTCAATGGATACAGACGGACGAGCGGTCGGCCGATAATGTTGTCCTCTGGCAATGCTCCCCACACTCGTGAATCCGAGCTGGCGGATCGATTGTCGCCCATGACAAAGTATTCATTGTCGCCGAGCGTTTTGGTGAGTGTGCTTGACCACGGGACTTTGACATATGATTCGTCGAGAATGAATCCGTCCGGATTGTCGGCATTTTTGATGATAACTTTTGTGTCGGAGATTGAGATAGTCTCTTTCGGCAGTCCGACGATACGTTTGATGTAGAATTTTTTGGTATTAAGTGGTGGGCGGAAAATAATAGTCTCGCCTCGGGTTGGTTTTTGGAAACGGTAACTTACTTCATCAACGATGAGGTATTCGCCATCACTAAAAGTTGGGTGCATTGATTCGCCAGAGACGATAAATGGCTGGACAACATAGAGTCTGATAGGAACGACAACAATAAGTACGGTGAGCGCAAAACGGAGGAGTTCTTGCCACTCACTTTTGCGAGTGGGATGGGTGAGCGATTCGGTTGGGGTGGGTGAGATGGGGTCGAGAGACATACAATATGGGCTAGGAAACCAATCGTGCCTGTCAGAAATACAGCAGAGAGTGGCGCTATTGTACTACCGATCGATATTTTGCACAATGGGGGATTTATTGGCTCGGTTGAGCCGTTTTTTGGCTTTTTCGCCAAAAAACGGCTCAACTGGAACGTAGAAGTGCTAAACGGCTCACCGAGCACCATGCTTATTACTTACAAGCATACTACATAAAAGAACCAGTAACACCCTATTACTCTTTACCCATACGTTCGATACATATGGTGCTTCGGTGAGCCGTTCGAGCATTTCATGGCTCTACTGCAAGGCCGTTTAGAGAATTATCACACGATTTTTGATGCAGTATTTTTAGTGGTTTTTAGTTAAAATTAGGTTAAAGGCTCAACCCGACAGGCTATTCAGGGTTGAGCCTTTAACCTAATTTCGGGGAATTTTCTCTTCTGATTGTTTGTTGTATGTTGTGAGTTGTCAGTTATTTGTTGTGGGTTGTCGGTTTCTGGTCTGTTGTGTGTTGTTAGTTGTTTGTTATATACTCCCCCTATGCACTACATCATCGTTGGTCTCGGAAATCCCGGAGAGGAATACGCGCTCACTCGTCATAACGCGGGCAGGATTGTGCTGGGTGTATTTGCCAAATCTATTTCAGCAGATGACTTTGTGTTGGATAAAAAAATAAATGCGTCGGTCTCGAAAGGGGGTGTGGCAAAAAACAAAGTAACACTTGTTGAACCCGAGACTTTTATGAATAAGTCGGGGCTTTCGGTGAAGTCTCTGGTCAAAGTGGCGAAGTCTAAAGTTTTCAAAGGGGGTGTGGCAGAAAATCTGGTGGTGATTCACGATGACCTCGATATTCCAATTGGTAAGTTTAAAATTTCTTTTAATAAAAGTTCTGGTGGACACAAGGGCGTCGAGTCGATTATTAAAGCGATCGGCACGGAAGCGTTTGTGCGGGTACGAATGGGGATTTCGCCTTCAACTGCATCGGGCAAATTAAAAAAACCGTCCGGAGAAAAATTGATCGGTGATTTTATTGTCGACCCATTCAAAAAAGCCGAATTAGAACTGATTAAAAAGTCTGCAAAGAAAGTTGCTGAAGGCCTCTCTGTCCTCGTCGAGCACGGTCGCGACAAAGCAATGAGTGAGTTTAATGGGTTGTAGGACAAACTTACAACTTACCACTGACAACATACAACAGGATCTGAAAGTGAAAAGAATCGAGTATTTGAAGTGAATAATCGATCCTTTTCACTCTGATTGTTGGTGGTGAGTTGTTTGTTGTTAGTTTTTCTTAAAAGGAGTAGAGTGTATCTAGAATTTGAACTTTACAAAGAAAGGTACACAATGAACTCTGCACAGAGGAAGACGCGGATGCTTTTGGATGAGTCGATTGCGTGTTGGTATCAACTGCGGTGGCGAAGCTCGGATACGACGATCATCGTTCGCATTCACGAAGCGTATCTGGCAGGGCTCGAAGATGTCTCGTCGACTGCGCCGGTAGTCGCGCATCTCGAGAAGATGTACGGTCTGAGAGGTGACTTGCTCAACTCCGAATTTTGCGGATCATTTTCTGCTGATACCTTTGGTTTCAATCGCGCATTGGTCAAACAACCCCGCAGATCAGGCGACCCATTTGTGGAATATTGGGCAAAGGTGCCGGTGATCTGGTTTGATACGCACGAGGCTTGCCAGTATTGCGATGGGCAGAAAAAACAGCCATTGTCTGGCGCCAAATGCTATAGCTGTAATGGCTCTGGCAAGAAAAGAGAGTGTGATTGGACCTCTGCTCACGCTTTGCAATCGAGTTTGGTGATTCTCTTGTGGATACTGGATCTTCCTCCCGAAATTGATCTTCCGACTACTCAGTGGCAGACACTCACGGTGCGGTGTAATGCCGAACCGGGACAATCAGGATCGGGTGTCTTTGGGGTACTCAGTCCTGATGCGGTGGACTACATCAAAAGTTTGCCTCAGGCGCGACAAGATGCGCTGATATGCGAAGTGTCGGAAGCGGTGATGATCGCTTATGCCACTATGATGGGTAAGCCGTCTGATCCGTACGCATTTCACAAGTGTTTGGATGCCCGGGGGATTCATTTCAGTTGTCCGGGAAACGCTACTGGAATCGACGGGTCATTTGATCGGGTAGCTGGCGGGCGATGTGGATTTGAGTTTAGCCCGCACAACGTTGATTCGCCGATTCAGGGTTTGAGTCTTTTCGCAGGAATCGCAAAACTTTCCGAGCTGACGCAGTTTTGGCTTAAGAGGGAAGTGTCGGAGATTGCCGAAAAATGATCACGCGAAGCCCCGCCCCGAGTACTCTCGAGGGCGGGGCTTTTTCTTTTGATTGTGTGATTTTGTTGGGTATGCTTTGATTAGAGTAGAACATCTTTGAGAAAGGTTTTGTATGAATTACGATGTGTGGAGGTGGGTAGTGTTTACTGTCGGTGTCTTCGGCTGGCTGTGGTATGCGGTGATCGAGACGCGTGAGTGTGAGCGGCGAGATCACAAGGTGATCTGTGTAGTGTTCGGCATACTGCCACCCACCGTGCTTTTGGGCGCGCTTGCTGTGCATCTCTTCAGCCAGTGCTTTTGAAAAGCAAAACCCCCTGCGACGTGCCTAAATGGGCCGTCGCAGGGGGTTTTCTCTTTTCACCTTTTCTTAATTTTACTACTTCGTTCCGGCAAACGACAGCGTCATCTTCTGCTCTTTTGGATCAAAGAGCGTAATCTTGAACGGATAGGTTTTGCCGAGTTCGAGCTTTTTGCGAAGCACGTCTTCACTACCAAACTCTGACACATGCACGAGGCCCGCTACACCTTCTTCAATAGAAGCGAGTGCGCCGTGTTTGTTGAATTTGATAATCACGCCAGTTACCGCTTGTTCCTTCTTGTATTTCTTGGCTGCTTCTTTCCATGGATTTTCCTTGAGCGCTTTGATTGAAAGCGATACTTTACCATCCTTGACCTCAATCACTTTCACGCGCACCTTGTCGCCAATCTTGTAGAGTGTTTTTGGATTCTCGACGAGCGCCCAATCAATTTCAGAAATATGTACCAAGCCTTCCAGACCTTCTTCGACTTTCACGAAGATACCAAAGTCTACGAGACCAGTCACTTCGCCGACCAATTCATCGCCAACACTATACTTGACGGTCATTTTCTCCTTCTCCTTTTCTACCGGACTCTTTTCAGAGAAGATCAATTTACCCTCTTTCGGATCTGAACCAATGATCGAGACAGTGAGGCGTGTGCCGACCAATTTGCGCAATTCTTCAAGAATGCGATCTTTGTCGCCATCCTGTACGCGAGGGTAGTGGTCTGCCTTGAGTTGAGATGCAGGGAGGAAACCGACAATACCTTGCCATTCCATGATCAAACCACCCTTGTTGGCTTCTTTTACGGTAAGCTCAACTAGGGTTTTGTTCTTGATAATATCTTCTGCTTCGCTCCAGATCAATGCTTGGCGAGCCTCTTTGAGTGACAACTCGATGTAGCCTTCTTTGTGTTCGGTATCGACTACTTTTGCGGCGATGGTATCACCGATGTTGATCTTTTTGATGATGTCGCGGGCGTTGATGTATTCACGACCGTAGATAATGCCCGTGCCGATTGGGGCAAGGTCGACATAGACGCCAGATTTGTCGATGGCAATGACCGGACCTTCAACCAAGTCGCCGATTGCCGGAGGATTTGCACTGTCAGACAACAGCTGATCCATCATGGTCAGTTTTTGGGGAATGACCGCTTCGGCCGACTCCTCAATTTTTGCTTTTGCAACCTTTGCCTTTGGCGCAGATTCCTTTTTTGATGATTCAGCAACTGCAGATTCTGCAACAACTTCTGCCTCTGCTTTTACTTCTTCCTTTTTCTTGCGTGAAAAAATTCCTAATACCATATTATTATTTCAGAATCTGGCTTCCGTTTTGAGTCCTGGAGCTTCCAGTCGGCGCACTTCTTTGTCGCAAGCTCCGTTCGCTCCCGCAATGTATTTCCATATACATTTTGGTCGTGATACTCGCTTGCTTCGCGAATTGCATCCAACTGGAAACCCCAAGTTATTACTGGTCGATGGTGGCGAGAATCGGCACACAAGACCCATGTCACCAACGGCGTTATCCAAACTCCGGACTATTAATGGATGAGCGTTTAGTATACTCAAAAGTGGGGAGGTGTCAATCGAGGGGGGGGGGAAAGACAAGAGACGTCAGAGCACAGACGACAGAAATGGCCAATAAGGCGAGTTTTGTCGACAAAACTCGCCTTATTGGCCCCGCCAACCTGCTTTCAATTTCATCTCCCTAAAATCCACCTAGGTGGATTCGGGCGACAAAATTAATCGAATTAATTTTGTATAGCCCAATTTTCGTCAAAATAGCCTTGTTTTATAAGGCTATTTTGACACACCACCAATTTACTTGACAAATTGGTACATACTATAGTATAATAGAAGATAGAAAGGTTCTTAAAAAATTATGCAATACACGTTCAATGTCACGCAGATGTTGGTGCGGATGGACAAGGGGATAAGGGCGGATGTTCCTGTTTCCTTTTCCGTCGTGGTAGAGATTCGTTATTACCGTGAAGGTGAGTGGGCTTCGTTTGTTTCTGCTTCGTCAGATACCTTTCGAGCGATTCTTCGTTTCGAAGGTGATTCGGTCAATTCTTTTAAGCTCTTGGCCAGTGATGATCAGAAACATGTGTGGCTACTGTCGCCATCGGTTGATGGTGGTGCTAGCTACACTGTGTTGGTCACTGATCAGATCATTCCACACGCAGACTTTTATCACCCCCCGCGCAGACTGCTGAATCAGCACAAGCCCCTGTTGGGTCCAATTCGGGATGTGGCGGTTGTAACCGACATCGAAGGGTTTATCTCCAAGCGGTTTGATCAGCTACCAAAAAACAAAATCATCAAAACTCGTTTGGGGACAAACGCTCAGCCGACAAAACGGCTGGGGTGTAGACCTCTTTCTGTGGATGAGCTGAAGGCTCACTTACGAGCACATACGGCTAATGCTGATGGAGCAGGTCCGTTTATCCTCACTTTTTGGTTGTGTCAGGAACCTCTCAGTGTCTTTTCCCGAGCTCCGGACAGTGCTCTCTGGAAATAGAATCGAAACATGTGACACTGTCTCGCAACGCGACCAACTCAACGGTCGCGTTTTTTCTTTTTCCATACTTTCTCCTTTTTTCTGATTGTAAGTTGTATGTTGTCAGTTTTTTTATTATACTCTTAGTATCATGATCATCACCTACCACGGCTCTGAATTTTTTAAGGTGCAGTTTGGCGAGAAGATTCTAGCCTTTAATCCCATTTCCAAAGAATCAAAATTGCCCCAGACGCGTTTTGGGGCGGACATTGCGTTGGTGTCACTCAATACTCGCGACTACAACGGTATTGAGCAAGTGACTCACGGCGATCGCACGCCGTTTGCGATTGTCGGTCCCGGAGAATATGAGGTCAAAGGTGTGTTTATCAAAGGCGTGCCATCGAAATCTTTGGAAGGCGGTGAAGAGCGTATCAATACTATCTATAGTGTGACGCTTGAAAATATGAACTTATGTTTTTTGGGTGCGCTCGGTGCCGAGCTTTCATCTGATGCAAAAGGGGCGATCGATGATATTGATATTTTGTTTGTGCCGATCGGCGGCGACGGGGTGCTTTCTCCTGCAGAAGCGTACAAGCTTGCGGTGGCGCTCGAGCCAAAGCTGATTATTCCGATGCACTATGGCGAGGCGGGAAGTAAGGAGCTCAAAGCGTTTTTGAAAGAAGCGGGCGAGGAGGGAGTGAAGCCGATAGATAAATTGACGCTCAAGAAAAAAGATTTGGAAGGCAAAGAAGCCGAGGTTGTAGTGTTAGATAGAATCTAACACAATTTCTAAATTATAATTCCTAATTTCTAAATGGGGAGAGCAAAAAATGTCTGATTTTTTACAAAACGTACGAAATAAGCCAGCGGTGGTGCGCGAGCGGATTGCTATCGGTACGACGATCGTGTTGGTGGTGGCGATTATTGGTATATGGCTTTCGACCAATCGCGCCCTGACTTTTTCCACTCCTAATACGGATACATTGCCCGCTGTTGATGCGCCGGGGCCGTTTGATACGCTCAAAAAATCATTCTCCCAATTCTCGGATAATTTTAGTAAAAATGTGGATGATTTGAAGACGAAGTTCGATACTGATGGTGGATTAGAGGTGCTTCCTGCGACGAGTACGGAGGAAATAAACCCACAACCAACAACAGACAACTCACAATAATAAGAGGAGATAAGTCGAGCGGTCGCGAAGCGA
>JBBTSQ010000025.1:0-7088 GCA_038078755.1 Patescibacteria group bacterium | reverse complement strand
CCTCGACTTATCATCGAAGGAGTTCCTCTGGTAGTATGTTGTTTGTTGTGAGTTGTTGATTGTGAATTTGGCCTGAAAATGCTATACTAAACTCTTAATAAAGAAAAGAGCGTCGCGCTTTAATGGACGATTGCGCGACATGATTTCGCTAAATCACCTATGGCTGAAAAAGACGAACAACTAGAGGTTCCGCGCGACCCAAACAAAGGCGTTGTGTCCCAAGAAATTGTGGCAGAAATGCGCACCTCATATCTCGACTATGCGATGTCGGTGATCACCGATCGCGCACTTCCCGATGTCCGCGATGGTCTAAAGCCAGTACACCGCCGTATCCTGTTTGCCATGCATGAAATGGGGCTGACTGCTTCTGCTCGCTTTCGAAAATCCGCAACAGTGGTGGGAGATGTGCTTGGTAAGTATCACCCGCACGGAGATATGGCGGTGTATATGTCGATGGTGGGTATGGCGCAGGATTTTACCTATCGCTATCCACTTATCTCGGGTCAAGGAAACTTCGGGTCGATCGATGGAGATAATCCCGCAGCACACCGCTATACTGAAGCAAAAATGTCTCGTGTGTCTGGCGAAATGCTTCGCGATCTTGAAAAAGAGACTGTACTGTGGCGACCCAACTACGACAACACTCGCAAAGAGCCGGCCGTACTTCCAGCAGCTGTTCCCAATCTACTTTTAAATGGCACGCTTGGTATCGCTGTCGGTATGGCGACCAACATTCCTCCGCACAATTTAGGCGAATTGGTGGATGCGACGGTACATTTGATTGATGATAAGGATGCTAGTACCGAAGACTTGCTGAAGTTTGTGAAAGGTCCCGATTTTCCGACCGGAGGATTGATTTATGGTGAAAAAGATTTGCGTCACGCATATTCGACCGGCAAGGGCAGTGTGGTCACTCGTGGTGTGGCGGAAATTGTGGAAGATAAAAAAGGCAATTTTCAAATTATTATTACGTCGATTCCGTATCGATTGGTGAAGGCGGATTTGCTCATGGCGATTGCCGACTTGGTACGCGACAAAAAGATTGAAGGTATCAAAGGACTCCGTGATGAATCAGCAAAAGATATTCGCATTGCTATCGACCTCAAGCAGGGTGCTCATCCGCAAAAAGTGCTCAACATGCTCTATCGACATACTCGTCTCGAGGACGCATTCCATTTCAATCTCGTGGCGCTTGTCGACGGTATTCCCCAGACATTGTCACTGAAAGTAATGCTCGAAGAATTTGTGAAGCACCGTAAAGAGGTGATTCGCAAGCGTACGGAGTTTGATTTGAAAGACGCGCTGGCTCGCGAGCACATTTTGCTCGGACTCACCAAGGCGCTCGATCATATCGACGAGATCATCAAATTGATTAAGAAATCAAAAGATGTCGTCGAGGCGCGTGCTGGCTTGATGAAGCAGTTTAAATTTTCAGAATTGCAGGCCAACGCCATCCTCGATATGCGTTTGCAAAAGCTCGCGGGACTTGAACGCAAGAAGCTTGAAGATGAACTCACTGCCGTGCAAGCATTGATTAAAGAACTCAAAGATATTTTGGCCAACTCAAAACGCATTTTGGCGATTATCAAGACCGAACTGGCCGAGATTAAAGCAAAATACGCCGATGAACGCCGAACTAAAGTGATCAAAGGCGGTGTACAAGAATTGTCTGATGAAGATTTGATTCCGGATGTTGAATCAGTGTTGGTGCTGACCGCTGGCGGCTATATCAAGCGCACCGCGCCGGAGGAATATCGCAAACAAAAGCGCGGCGGAGTCGGCGTGGTGGATTTGGATACCAAAGAAGAAGATTTTATTACGCATATCATCAACACCAACACGCACGCAGACCTCTTGTTCTTTACCGACAAAGGCAAGGCCTATCAGATCAAGATGCACGAAATTCCCGAAGGCAAGCGTGCCACAAAGGGCAAGGCAATTGTGAATTTCCTCCAACTGGCTGATGACGAAAAAGTCACTTCGATTTTGCCAATGCCAAAAGAAGTGAAGAAGAGTGACTTGAGTCTGTTTATGGTCACCAAACATGGCACCGGCAAAAAAGTGAAAGCGGAATCGTTCCACGATGTTCGTCGAAGCGGTTTGATTTCAATTGGGCTTGAAGCGGGGGACTCATTGGTCTCGGTGCGCTTTGTAGAAAAAGGTGATGAGATTGTGCTAGCCACTTCCGAAGGACAGTCGATTCGATTTAAAGAAAGTGATATTCGGGAAATGGGCCGAACAGCAATGGGTGTGATCGCGATGCGTCTTGAAAAAGGAGACACGGTGATCGGAGCGGATGTGGTGCAAAAAGGAATGAAGAAGCCGACACTCCTCGTGATTATGTCTGGTGGCTACGGCAAGCAGACCGAATTGTCTGAATACAAAACACAAAAACGCGGTGGCTCCGGTATTTTGACTGCCAAAGTGACCGACAAGACGGGCAAGGTGATCACCTCGAGTGTGGTGGAATCGGTAGAGGCCGAGGTGGAATCAGAGCTGGTGGCTATTTCAAAAAAGAGTCAGGTGATCCGATGTAGTATTAAAGAAATTCCAACGTTGGGACGACAGACGCAGGGGGTACGAATTATGAGACTACGCGATGGAGATACTTTGGCTTCCGCCGTCTGTCTGTAAAACTTTCAAAATAGCCTCATCTGCTTTGTCGCCGGCTCCGTCCGCTCCCGCAGTGTAGGTCTAACTACACTTTGGTCGCTGTACTCGCCGGCTTCGCGCATCTAAAGCCATTTTGAAAGTTTAGTGGTTCTTTATATTTTTATTGTTATTATTAAAAATTCTAAAAAATAAAACATGGCCACCATTGAAGATTTTCAAAAACTAGATATTCGAGTGGGGAAGATTGTAGAGGTGAATGATTTCCCTGAAGCAAAAAAGCCAGCATACAAACTTAAAATTGATTTTGGTCCAGAAATCGGGGTCAAGCAATCTTCGGTCCAGATTGTGTCTCTGTATACCAAAGAAGCTTTGACGGGCAAGCTCGTGCTTGGGGTGGTGAATTTTCCTCCACGCAAAATCGGACCATTTCTTTCAGAAGTGCTGACACTTGGTGTCCCTGATGCGGACGGAAAGGTGGTTTTGATTGCTCCGGATGGGGGTGTATCACAGGCTGTTATCGGCGGAAAGTTGTTTTAGGATGCATACTTAACTTAGTTAGAAATCCAACAAAAATATCCCAAATGGACTTGTGGCAGAGCCATGAAATCCTTGAACGGCTCACTCCCGCACGGTCTGCGGAAGTGAGCCGTTTAGCACTTTTAGGCCTACACAGAGCCACGCCACGGCGAAAAGTTAAAAATATGGCTCTAATTAATCTTAAAATAGCACCCAAACAATTTCCCACATGTCGAACGTATCTTGGGTGATGTAAAGAAGTAGCACTGTCCCTTTCGCAACACCGTCCGGATTCCGGACGGTGTTTTCTTTTGTGTCTTTTCTTCCTTTATACTTTATACATTTTATTCCACCGAGCGAGGAGCGCGTGGGAATGTCTGCATTCACACAGCGTCCGAGTCGAAGGTGGATCAAAGAGTAGCAACTCTTTACTTCATACCTCCTATTGCACCCTTTCCCCCCATATGCTAGACTCTACCGACATGGAAAAAACAACCACTACCGCTGATACTAAAGTTAATCCGGCGATCACCGCGCTTTTCAAAGCTGGCGCGCATTTTGCCTACTCAAAGAGTCGCCGACACCCGTCGACTAAGCCGTACATTTTTGGCGCTAAAAACCGCGTAGAAATTTTTGATCTTGAAAAAAGCAAAGACAGTCTCGACAAGGCAAAAGCATTTGTTACTTCCGTTGCACAGGCAGGGGGAATGATTCTTTTTGTTGGTGGCAAGAGTGAAGCAAAGGCTTCGGTCAAGCGTGGCGCGCAAGCGCTTGCGATGCCGTATGTTGATGGCCGATGGATCGGAGGCACTTTCACTAATTTTCCTGAAATCAAAAAGCGCGTTGAGCGAATGGAAATGTTGCTTTCACAAAAAGAAAAAGGTGAGTTGATCAAGTACACCAAAAAAGAGCGTCTGTTGATTGACCGAGAAATCGACAATCTCCAGTATATGTTTTCAGGTATCGCTTCGATGAAGACCGCGCCAAAAGTGATGTTTGTGATCGATCCAAAGCGTGAAGCGATTGCGGTAGAAGAAGCGCGAAAGCAGCATGTGCCGGTAGTGGCGCTTGCAAGCTCTGATTGCGATATCACCAAGGTCAATTTTCCGATTGTGGGTAACGACTCATCTCGCACTAGTATTGAACTTTTTGTAAATGAAATTGTGTCGGCATATCAGGCGGGGAAGAAAGCATTTGAGACGAAGTCTCCAAATGCTTAGACAAACAATTAACAACTGACAACACACAATCAGAACGTGTGGACCAACTTCCTTCACTCGCACTATTTCTGGTCATATTGTTTGTTGTGAATTGTAAGTTGTAAGTTTCGTGTTGTAAATTGTGAGTTAAAGCACCCTTTGGTATACTAGTACTCTGATTATATTTTTATCTGACTTATATTTATGGATATCTCAACTGAACAAATCAAAGCATTGCGAGAAAAGACTGGTGTGTCAGTGATGCAGTGTCGTAAAGCGCTTGAAGAGGCCAATGGCGACACGGAAAAGGCGGTGGTTATCTTGCGTAAAAAGAGCAGTGATATTGCCGCCAAGAAATCTGACCGCACACTCGGAGCGGGCACCATTGCTTCATATCTGCATGGTGCTGGAACGGTTGGTGTGCTGGTTGATCTTTCGTGCGAGACGGATTTTGTCTCGGGTAATCCGGAATTTAAAGCGCTCGCCTATGATATTGCCATGCATATTGCGGCATCAAAGCCGGAGTTCGTTCGCGTGGAAGAAATTACTGACGATATGAAAGCAAAAGCGCGAGAGGTATTTGAAGAAGAGGCAAAGGGCAAACCAGAAAAGATTCGCGCGCAGATTGTCGATGGCAAACTCGCGGCATATTTCAATGAGAAAGTGTTGCTTGAACAGCCGTTCATCAAAAATCCTGACGTGACTGTGGCTGGCCTCATTTTGGCGGCGGTGCAGAAGTTTGGCGAGAAGATCGAGGTGTCTCGATTTACCCGTTATTCTGTGCTTGGAAAATAAATTACGACGCGGTCTTTTTTATATTAGAAATTATAATTTAGGACTTAGAAATTTATCTTACGCATGCCTACTCTCATCACTATCGGTATCATATCGCTCGTCGCGCTCGTCGCGCTCTTTTGGTGCAAGTTTCGTGAATCTGTGGGTAAAGATAGTCCGCTCACAGCTATCAATCGCACACTTGAGCCGGCGGTGTTACTACTTTTTTCAGTGGGCCGGACGGTTAAAGATCATTTGGAACCGAAAAAATCAAAAAGTTTGGTGTTGTACGCTATTGTGCATGCAACCCATATTGCGCTCAATAGTATGCGACGAGTGCTTGCGCAAGTGCATCACAAGTTTACGGGGATGGCGCAGACCATGCAGGGGCGGGAAGTGCTTTTGAAGGGCGGCGCAAGTTCAGTATTTTTAAAGAGTATCGCGGAGCATAAGAAGAAGATACAGGAAGAAATTTCTAATTCCTAAGGCCTAATTTCTAAAAAGAAAAAACCAAGGCGTTCGCAAAGCGAACGCCTTGGTTTTTTCTTTTTTCTCTGCTATAGTATCCCCGTTCTCTTCATTAGAAATTACTAATTTAGATATCAGGCATTTCTGCGTCAACGCCACCTTAGCTCAGTTGGTAGAGCACCCGTTTTGTAAACGGGATCGCGTCAGTTCAAATCTGACAGGTGGCTCAGAAATAATTAAAAAACACCCAGCGCAGGTGTTTTTAATTCCTAAGAAAACGGTACCAGAAAACGGTACCAGGTACCGTTTTCTTACCCCCTGTCTTTTCTTGGTCTACCACCTTTTCTAAAAGTTGACTCAAGTTTAAAAGCCGTGGTCACTTTTTCTCGCCAGGTGTCTGTACCATATGGTTGGCCACGGTTAACTGATGTTCTAATTTGTTCTATTTCCACAATACTTAGTGGTAAGGTGAGTGACTTAAGATAGTCTTCTGGTAGTTCCACGGGCAAGGGTGAAAATAATTTTTTCGATTTTTCTGATCCGTACAATCTGCGGTACAAACCTGACCATTGCCACGTTTCAGGCCTCTTGACCAATTTTGCTCGAATAGGGTTTTGTTCAATATATCGAAATACAGAAGTAAAATATCGATCTGTGTCAACTAAAAAAGATTTATATCGGCCTTGGTATAAATGACCCGAACCCACAGTTCCTTTTTCTGCGTGCCACCTTTGGGTGTGGGTAAGTGTAAGTAAGTGCATAAAAGTACTCAACTCACCATCGTTCTTTGGATATAACAAAAGATGGAAGTGATTGGGCATAATACAGTAGGTCAGTAGACGTATGCCGGTTCTTGAGGTGATTTCTTCCAAGACACTTTCGAACAATGTGTAGTCCGCTTCAGTTTCAAAAAGTGTTACTCGTGCAACTGCTCGATTGAGTACGTGGTACACATGATTTCCAACATCTACTCTGGGTGGGCGAGGCATGTATAAAAGTATAGCACAAAAACGGTACCAGGTACCGTTTTCCATCTTTGTTAAATTATGATACCATTGAGAGTATAATCACTTCAAATTAGAAATGTCTTTCGAGTATGAGAAAAAAGAAGTAGACCCCTATGGTTTGGTTAGGGGTATGGACACATCAAGGCTTATCAGAGAGCGTCTTAATATACCGCTTGATTTTTATGAACATCCAGAAAAAATAGTTGATTTTGATACTAAGAGGATCGCAGAATACCGTATGATCGTTGGAGAGCGAATCATGAAGATGTTTGAGGGTATATTAACTGAGTATCAGTATATTCTGGAAACAGAAGGAAAGAAAATTAACCCATGGAATACTGAATCAGTTCTTGGTTTGGATGACTTCGTTGCAAGCGAGGGTTATTTGAAGAAAAAGCTCCAAGAGGTTGGTTTAATTGATGATATGGATGGTACAAGTGATATTTATGAGTATTACTATCCATCTTTGGGAGCAAAGCCCCCGCCTTCAGGCGGACCTTTCAAGATGATA
>JBBTSQ010000024.1:0-38246 GCA_038078755.1 Patescibacteria group bacterium | reverse complement strand
CCAAAAGTGCCATTTGTGCTGACGCTTCAAGAAGGCGATCCGATCGACTATATTAAGAGACGTGTCGGACTGCTCTATCCGCTGTTCAAACTGATTTTTAAAAAAGCCGATCGGATTACGGCAATTTCAAACTATCTCGCGACGTGGGCGAAAGAAATGGGAGCTATTTCACCTGTCGCCGTGGTGCCAAATGGGGTAGATTTGGGGAGATTCACGAATTATGATTCCCTCCTTCGCAAAATTGCTCCGGAAGGGCAAGCACGATTCATGAATGGGGAAAGAGGGGAAATGCGGAAGAAATGGGGATTTGGGGAAACGGATACTGTGCTGGTGACCACTTCGCGATTGGTGAAAAAGAATGGAGTGGGGGATGTGATTTCGGCATTACGATTGCTACCCGAAACAGTGAAGTTTGTCATTGTGGGTGTGGGTGAACTTGAAAAAAAGCTCAAAGACGATGTTGCTCGATTTGGACTGACTGGTCGAGTGGTATTTGCCGGATTTGTCGCGCATGAAGTGCTTCCGGAATATCTGGTGGCGAGCGATATTTTTGTTCGTCCAGCTCTATCTGAGGGTATGGGTAATTCATTTATCGAAGCGATGGCTTCGGGGCTTCCGGTGATTGGTACGCCGGTGGGGGGTATCGTCGATTTTTTGAACGATCGCACGACTGGAATTTTCTGTAAACCACATGATCCAAAAAGTATTGCCGATGCGGTGACCACACTTCTCTTTGGTCCCCAACTTCGAGCGACCATTGTCGAGAATGCTCAAAAAATGGTGGCTGAAAGATATGACTGGGAGATTTTAGTAAAACAGATGAAAAAGATTTTGCTATAAGATAGTGAGTATGGTTTCAATGCTTCCCATCAATTTTACACGACCGTGTAAAATTGATGGTAAGCATATTTAGTCTTCTTCTACATTTACGCCATGGCGTAAATGGGGATGGGAGCTTGGGAGGTGGGTGGGAAAACTTGATTGACGAGAGTATCTACATTGTATATACTTCTGATATGACTACGAAGATACAAAAATGGGGCAATAGTCTTGCGGTCCGTCTACCAAAGTCACTTGTCGATAGCGCTGGCTTTTTTCAAGATGCCCCAGTCAAGATTGAGAGTGTATCAGGTGGTATCTTTATTAGACCAAACAAAAAGCAATCTACACTGTCGGTGATTCTCGCCAAAGTGACCCCAGAAAATATCCAGGGTGAGGTTAATTGGGGTTCCCCTCTCGGGAGAGAGAAATTACCTGTATGGAAAAACACTACTACCCAAAGAAAGGCGAAATAATTTGGTGCAAGCTCGATCCGATTGCAGGTCATGAACAAGCAGGTACCCGACCTTGCCTGGTGATTAGTGGTAGTATTTTTAATGTGAAAACTGGATTGGCTGTCGTATGTCCACTTACTTCTAGTAAGAAAGAGGCCTACTATTTTAGAACAGAAGTAAAAACTTCAAAAATCAAAGGGTTTATTATGGTTGACCAGCTTCGGACCATTGATTGGTCAAAGCGCTTTATAAAGACAAACGGCCAAATTCCATCAGGTGTTCTCTCTGAAGTCTACAAGAAGATTAAGATCCTTTTTGGAGATTAGTGTGGGTAAGATGTTGCCACAATCTTTCTTGTTACACATCGAAAACTCCCCTAAAATGGTGTCTGAAAAATATGACTAGGAGTCTTTGGCAAAGCAGATGGGAGAGGTGTTAAAAGGCTAAGCCGGAGGCTTAGCCTTTTAGGTGGCTTTGTAGAGCCGTTTTTTAATATTATGCCTCAACAGAGCCAATTTGAACGGCTAACCCTCCTCCTTCGCTAAAGCTACGGAGGGACGCGGTAGGGTCGGCCGTTCAAATTGCGTTATACGGGGCCTCAAAATTGGTTGTATGTGGTATGCTACTTTTATGAGAGTCTTGATTACCACGGGCATTTATCCCCCTCAAATCGGTGGTCCGGCGCAGTATGCCAAACGGTTGGCGGAGGCTTTTGTAGGCCACGGACAGGAGGTTTCGGTTGCCACTTACGGACGGCTACTCTATTTGCCGACCGGTGTACGACATTTGTTCTTTTTCTTCCGGATCTTGCCAAAAGTATGGCGGGCGGACGTGGTGCTCGCGCTCGATACGTTTAGTGTTGGTGTACCGAGTGTGCTTGCGGGGAAAATTTTGGGAAAAAAAGTGGTGATCCGTACCGGTGGCGATTTTTTGTGGGAAGGCTATGTTGAGCTGACGGGTAAAAAAGTGCTGTTGCGAAATTTTTATGAAAGTGAAATGGCGAATTTGAATCTCAAAGAAAAAAAGATTTTTGCATTGACCAAGTGGGTACTCAAAAATACTGCGACGGTGGTGTTTAGTACCGCGTGGCAAAAAGATATATGGCAGAAGCCGTATGGACTGGAGAAGGTGGAGACAGACATTGTCGAGAATTTCTACGGAGAAAAAGAGATTCATGATTCAGGATGTATGATTCATGAAGGAGAAACGCGAAATCAGAAAAAGATGGTGTTTGTGGGATTTACGCGCGCGTTGAAATGGAAAAATGTGGATACGCTTACGCGAGCATTTGCAGAGGCAAAGAAAGTGCGACCGGGATTGGTGCTCGATCTTGCGCAAGTGCCATACGAACAAGCGATGGAGAAAATAAAAAACGCGCGGTGCGCAATACTGGTGTCACTCGGTGATATCAGTCCAAATTTTGCGCTTGATGCGTTACGTCTCGGTGTGCCGATTATTTTGACCACAGAAAATGGCATTACTGATCGAGTGGGTGCTGTGGTGCGCCTCGTTGATCCGCTCGATCAGGCGGACATTACGCAAGCAATTCTGGAAATGACGGATGATACAATACATGCCACATATGTGGAAAAAATAGGACAGTGTAATTATGTCCACACATGGGAAGACATTGCCAAAGAATTTCTCACTCTTTTTCAGAAACTCGCATGAAAGTCTTGATGATCTCAACTGATCGGAAAATATGGGACACGACAAGCGCGGTACACGCGCGAATGCAATCGTATGCACAATTTTTCGATGAGCTCCATATTGTTGTGTTTGCAAAAAAGAATCTGGGACTTACCAAAGAAATATATGGTGAAAAATTGCACGTGTACCCGACTCAATCTCGGACAAAAATCGGCTATATTTTTGATGCGATTAAGCTTGGTAAACACATTCTTTCGGTTTCTTCTAAAAACTATCAACTAGCAACTAAAGACTGGGCGATTTCTACCCAAGATCCCTTTGAGACGGGAATCGTCGGCGCGCGTCTGTCGCGGAAAAATGCTATACCGCTCCATGTGCAAATACACACGGATTTTTTAAGTCCTCACTTTAAGCGAGGCGGAGTGTTGAATATCGTTCGGAGATTGATCGGGGAGTATCTCGTGCTTTTGACTGATCGTATTCGAGTGGTGTCGGCGCGGATTCAACATGGTTTGGTAGCGAGACTTCACATTCCTACTGAAAAAATTGATGTGTTGCCAATTCAAATCCTCGCAGTAGATAGTGTCCGCGATACCCGAAGTGGTCTATTACAAAAACAGTTTCCTCAATTTGATCATATCGCGCTCGTTGCATCTCGTCTTGAGCGGGAAAAAAATATCGGATGGATTATTGATTCATGGAAGACTGTTCGTGCACAGTTTCCCAAGGCAGGACTGGTGATTGTGGGCGAGGGATCGCTTGGGGAGAAATTGCACAAGCAAGTCGAGCGATGTGGACTTTCTGATGCGGTTGTTTTTTTGCCGTGGCAGAGAGATTTGACGCCGTATTATGCTAGCGCGGATGTATTTGTTTCAGTCTCGTGGTATGAAGGGTATGGGATGACCTTGATGGAAGCTGCGCGTGCCCACTGTCCGATTATTTCCACGAGGGTTGGTGTAGTCGGGTACGAATTGTCGGATGAACTGGTGACGGTGGTTGATTCCAAAGATCAGTCATCACTTGGCTCTGCGATTAGTTTAGTGTTTGCATCGCCAGTGCCATTTCAAAAAAACGCTGATCTGCTGTCTCAAGAGATTGCATTACAGATAGCGAATGTTGATAGATATCCAAACGCATTTTGTTGCAGTGTGACAAACACTTCTCGTGCGAGCTATACTCCTCATACGGTAGTGAGTATGCTGGGAACGCTTTTTCATACTGATTCTCTATTCGCACTGGGGACGCGATACATTATTTCTGGTGGTACTGCGGCAATAGTCGATTTGGGAACGCTTTATGTGCTGACTGACTTGTTTGCGGTGTGGTATGTCTTGTCGGCGGCAATTGCCTTTGCCGTGGCTTTTGGGGTCAGTTTCTTGATGCAGAAATTTTGGACATTTCGAGATCATGATACTGATCGAGTGCATACGCAAGTATTGTTATATTTAGTTATTTCAGTGGCTAATTTGCTTTTGAACACAGCAATGGTATATGGATTTGTAGAATACTTGAGAGTGCATTATCTATTGGCACAAATTGTCACTTCGGGGTTAATCGCGTGTGAAAGCTTTTTGGTATATAAATTACTTATTTTTGTCCGACGATAATCTTTTATGAAATTACTTATCTTAACTCAAAAAGTTGATCGGACTGACTCGGTGCTTGGTTTTTTCCATACATGGTTGGTTGAATTTTCAAAACGTGCCGAGTTGGTGACTGTGATTGCTCTTGAGGTGGGGGAATATCAATTACCTCAGAATGTGACGGTGACTTCTCTGGGTAAAGAATTAGGTGTATCAAAAGTGGTCTACTTGTGGCGATTATTCTCTACGGTCATCGGACAGCAAAAAAAGTATGACGCCGTCTTTGTTCACATGAATCCGATCTACGTCGTGCTTTGTGGGTGGTTTTGGAAATTGACCGGCAAAAAGATCGCGCTTTGGTATACCCATCGACAAGTTGATTTGAAGCTGCGGATTGCCGAGAAGTTTACTGGCGTCATCTTTACCGCATCAAAAGAAAGTTTTCAATTGACAAGCAGTAAGGTCCAAGTGGTTGGTCACGGTATCGATATCGCGGCCTATGACTGTCCCACTTATGTTTCCCATACTGGGCCACTGACACTTGTGTCTGTGGGGAGGATTACCCCAATCAAACGGTGCGAGGTGGCGATTGAAGCTCTGGGACAATTAAATAAACTTTGGGATCGGCAATGCACCCTTCGGTTTATTGGAGGCCCCGCGACCCTTACTGATCAAGCTTATTTTGAGACACTGAAGAAAAAAGTTGCTGATGCAGGTCTATCTGATCGCGTGATGTTTATGGGGAGTGTGCCTTATACTGAAATCAGAAAAGAGTATTGTCTGGCTGATGCCACTTTTAATCTCACTCCAACTGGCGGGGTCGATAAGGCAGTGCTTGAGTCAATGGCCTCGGGACGTATCGTGTTTTCATCAAATCAGACATTTGCTGATTATTTTAAACCATATGCCCCGATGTTGTTGGTGAAGGACAATGATCCACTCGCTTTAGCTCAGGCGATTAGAGAGGTGTTCGCTTTGCATAAGGAGACAGAGATTACATCTGTCCTTAGGTCGACTGCAACTGCTCGCGCGGGGGTCGGACAATTGGTCGATACTATATATTCTGTATTACATTCTGGCATATGAAAATTTGTTATTTTGGATCAGATTATCCACCAACTGGTGGAGGAATAGCCACCTATGTCATCGAGATGTTGCGAGCAGTAACGTCTAGTACGGTGATCACCAGCATGCCGATGTATATATTTGGTAATGCAGAGCCACGGCAAGAGTTGCTGACTAATAAAATACAAGTCACTACTTTTGCCACCAGAAATTTTTTCATTATTGGCTTATTGGTACTCCGAAAAATATGGGCGAATCGAGACGCGCATCTTTTCCACGCTCTGTATGTCTTTCCGGTAGGTTTTTGGGTGGTTTGTTGGTCGAAACTATTCGGCAAATCATCGGTGGTCACAATATACGGGACGGATATTTGTTCAAAAGAGGGGAATTATGTCACTCGATGGATGAAGCGGTTCGCGATCAATTTTGCCGATCGAATAATTTCTATCAGTCATTTTACCAAACATGCGGTAGCAAGATCTCTGGCATTGTCTCATGTCGTGCAAGACCGAATTGTGGTTATCTATCCCACTGTACCGATGGTACAGACAGACAAGAATGAAGATGAAATTAAAAAAGCAGTGGACACACTCAAGCGTGAGCTGTCTCTACCGTCAGATGTATTCCCAGTCTTATCGGTGTGTCGTCTGGTTGCCCGTAAGGGGGTAGAATATCTCATCGAAGCGATAACATATATCAGTGATCCTCGGGTGGTTTTGTTGATTGCGGGTGGCGGGCCTGAGAAAGATCGTTTTGAGGGTTTGGTGCGCCGTTATCGACTGCAAAATAGGGTGTTTTTACTTGGAAAGGTTCCTGATTTGGTGCCATTATATCGTTTAGCTAAGATTGGGATATTAGCCTCCTTTAGTCGGATAGCTGAAGGTGATTTTGAGGGTCTTGGCTTGGTCTTACTTGAGGCTCAATCTTTTGGTTTGCCAGTGATTGGTACTAATTCGGGGGGCATTTCGGAGACGTTTATTGATGGTGAGACGGGGATATTGGTACCAGAACAAGATGCGGGCGCATTGGCTCGCGCTCTATTGAGGTTACACACGGATACGACATCCTATGCAAGCATGAGTCGTGCTACGCACGCATTATTAGTGGGACGATTTAGTAAGGATCGTATGGTGACGGAATACCTCAATTTAATTCAATCGATTAAATAACGTCTATCATGTCTTTTTCTATCGCGATTATTCTTCCGGTTCGTCAGGCAGATTATTTGGTTAATACCGTACTTGACGGTTTTCTCTGTTTGGAGAAGATACAAAAGGAATTGGAGATCAAAGTTACTGATCAGTATCCAAGTCCCTTTGATCTATCTACACATATCCTTTCTGAAGATGATTTTGTAGCATACGCCAAAGAAGCCGATTTGATTTTGTTGGTATGGGGTAAACATGCCACCAATTATGCATTAGCCGAGAGAATTAATAAGTGGGATAAGACTATCTTTATTGATGGATCTGAGTGTGGAAAAGATCATCGGTATAACCCCACATTACTCAAACGACTCGCTACAGATGGATATCAGGGTGCCGGAGGGATTGACCTAGTTGGGAAGAGGTGTGCGCTCTATTTTAAACGTGAGCGACCGTATACGCCGGGGATTATTCCGTTACCGTTTGGGATTGAATCTAGATATGTTGCATATACACTCGACGCACCACTAGTTAAAGATATTGATTTTGTCTGTATTTTTGGGCAGGACCAGTATCCGATCATGCGGCGGTATGCCACAGAAATGCTGAAGGATTTTTGTCGGCGCGGAGGCTTTACTTGTGAGACCAAGCAGACAGACGGATTTACTTTTGATGATGCGACCAAACAGGCAGGGCGTAACGAATTCTCAAAGTTATTGGCTCGGGCGAAAGTGGGAATTTCGATCGGGGGAGGAGGGTTTGATACCGCCCGATTTTGGGAAATCTTGGGAAATAACTGCTTATTGCTCACTGAAAAGATTGCGCTCTATGAGCCAGGAAGTAAGGCGCTTGATTACCAGCGAATTTTTCAGTTTGAGAACCTTGTTGAATTTAAAGAACAACTGACTATCATCGGGAGACTGCTTAAAACTAATTATAATGAATCAAATCTTGCTCTAGAATACCAGCGAGTATTGCACGATCATACTAGTGTTGCTCGAGTGTGGACAATCATTGACCACGCCCGTACGGCTGGTATTCTAAAGTAATTCTATGCAACCATCTTGTCACATTTGCGGTATCGGTAGTGTATTTCTGTTAACTAAAGACGGTTATGCATTGTATAGGTGTTCGAATTGTCTGTTGGTATTTGTCTCTCCGACACCAACTGAGGATTTTTTATCTCAAGAAGTTTACTCTGAAGAGTCTGGCTATCAAGCGCATAAGAAGAGTGATTTTTCGGAATTAGTGCAAGATGGAAAGACGAGGAAGATTTTCGAGGAACTTGGTCAGAGGCAGGGTCGAACATTATTAGATGTTGGATGTTCGAGCGGAGAGTTCCTATACTGGGCTCAAAAAGCAGGCTTTGATGTATCTGGAGTAGAGTTGAACCCTCGGACAGCTACTATTGCTAAGCAAAATGGTTTGGCGGTGACAGTGGGCACTATCGAATCTCTTCCTATTTCAGCCGGAACTTTTGATATTATTTTTTTAGGTGATGTTATTGAGCATGTCCCTAATCCTCGAAAATTAATTGCCGATTGCAAGCGATTGCTCAATCCATCAGGGATATTGATTATTTCTACGCCAAATTTAGACTGTCTATGGGGAAGGATCACCCTGTCTCTCTACCGATGGTTTCGAATTCCTCCGTCGACACTCACGCCACCATTTCATCTGTTCCAATTTTCAAAAGGAAATCTTGATCAGTTATTGAGTAGGTCAGGATTTTTTCATACAAAAGCCTTCTTCCTGTCGCCGCCAAAGCTCGTTTATGAGCTCGGTATGCTCCATCTTCGTAAACGGTTTAAGCAACGGAAGTCAGCGGTCAATTTGGGGTACATGATCTTTGCTTATTGCCTTTATACTGTTGCATATGGACTAAATAAAGTTTTGCAACCACTACTCACTTCTAATTTTGCCATGGTGGTGTTTTATCAAAAAAAACATGCTTAAGATATACATCGGCACACCGCTTGCTCACGCACCTCTGATGGAATTAGTATTGGTCGCTCTTGGGTTGCCTCAAAAACAGTCGGGACGGTGGAGTGATAGCGCTTTTCGGCATCTCACCTCGCCACTGTTTTTAGTAACTGAAAATCCTACTGAGGCTGATTATTTTATGTTACCCCATTATTACAATGCGGTGGTGGGTGAACGGCAGTATTTATCTTCTTTCGAGCGCTTGGCCATAGAACACAAGAAGCAGATTATTATCTTATTTCCCGGAGATTCTATTGCTAAAGTGTTAATCAACAACGCTATTGTTTTTCGCAATTCTCAGTACCGAAAGACGTTATTACCGAATGAAATTATTATGCCGGCATTTGCCGAAGATTTGCTCAATGACCACCCTCTTGTTTTGCGATCAAAGCAATCAAAAGCATTGGTTGGATTTTGTGGATGGGCGAATTTTGTAAATTTCAAGCAGGCGTTTCGTTCAGGAATTCGGCGACTCTTTTTTCCTCGCGAATCAGGTGTTTTCCAAAAAGGAATGTATATTCGGAAAAAGGCATTGTCTGTTTTAAAATCTTCAAAAATAATTGCTACCAAAGTGATTATTCGTAGCAGTTATTCCGGTAATGAAAAAACTATTAGTCTCGATCCCATACAAGCCCGCCGAGAATATATTGATAATATTATCAATACTGACTACACTTTGTGTGTGAAAGGGGATGGTAATTTTTCGATCAGGTTGTACGAAGTACTGAGTCTCGGTCGAATTCCGTTATTTGTGAACACTGATTGTGTGTTACCACTTGAAGATGTCATTCCGTATGGGGAGTGTCTGGTTTCCGTGGAGCATGCTGATCTTTTAAATATTGACCAGCAACTTGCCCAATTCCATGCGTCGCTCACTGATGAAAAGTTTCAGATAATGCAAAAGAAGGCAAGAGAAATTTTTAAAGGGTACCTACGGCTCGATGTGTTCTTTGCTTATACTCTGACTAACACATTTTTATCAAGATTTAAGACCAACTAAATTTGTTCTTTTTTGAATAAAGTTTTGCCTCGCCCGTACCCTTCAGCAAGCCGTACCCTCGCAGACTCTGGCTACGTATTCGGCGAGGCATCGGGGAACACTTTGTTGTAGAAGTGTCGGCTCCGCCGACACTTGTATTCGTTGCGGATCACACCCCTTCGCAAAGGTCGGGGTGTTCTCTGTAGATACAATAAACTTACCTTGCCGATTTATTTCTCATATAAATTGAGGCGTTTAGTAATGAATCAATACTGCCAACATCAAACCATTTCTTTTTTAATATTATTGTTTTTGCACGACCCTCTTTAATGTATTTATTTATCGGTTCTGTAATCTCAAATTCACCCCTTTTCGATGGTTTTTGGCCATCAATTTTCTCAAACACCGTTTTGTCAAAAATATATAAGCCCACAACAGCAAGATCTGTCTTTGGCCTCTTTGGCTTTTCCTCCACTCCCACAAAGTCACCCCTTTTATTGAAAACAGCTATACCGAATTGTTTAGGGTTCGGCACTTTCTTTAGAAACACTGTCATCCCTCCCTTAAATTCGGCCACATGTTTTTTGATATCATCCTCAAATAGGTTATCACCAAGATATAATAGACAGTGATCATTTCCCACATACTCTCTGGCAATATACAGTGCGTACGCTAAGCCGTTTGGTTGATTCTGTATGCCATACACTATTTGTATTTGCTTACCTGTCTTGGGAGATCTAAACTCCTGCCCAGAACCTAACAGATGCGCAAAAGATCCGATATGAGTTGGTGACGTCACAATCATTATTCTCTCAACTCCCACATCGATCAGTTTTTCAATCGCGTAATAAATAACGGGTTTGTCGTAAATGGCTAGCAGATGTTTGTTGGTGACACGGGTGAGTGGGTACATCCGCGTTCCATTTCCGCCAGCCAAGATTACTCCCTTGATCATAAAGTATTGGTTATTGTAGGGGTAATCTTTATTGAGGTCAATCTTGTATGTCGCAAATTAGTATTTCGTGTTATAACGTTATTATGAAATTACTCTATGCCGCCAATATCCGTTTACCTACCGAAAAAGCGCACGGAGTGCAGATTATGAAAATGTGTGAGGCATTTGCAAAATGCGGTGTGGATGTTGAACTGTTGGTACCACGAAGGAAGAACCATATTGATACAGACCCCTTTGATTATTACGCGGTGGAGCGAAATTTTTGCATTACCTATGTTCCGTCCGGGTATTCTGCGCGATTCGGCCGTTTTGGATTCTGGCTTGAGACTCTGTTATTTTCAGAAAAAGTTGCTCGATATGTGGCGCAATCTAAGCCAGATATTGTATATTCCCGGGATGAGTTTATTCTGATTAATTTGTGTTTGTCAGCAGTAAAGTGTGTGTGGGAGACGCACACTGGTGTTTGGAATGTATTACTTCGCCTGTTTATTGGAAGATTTTTTAAGATAATAGCAATATCAACAGGTCTTGCTGATCTTTACCGTAACGAAGGGGTGAATCATGATAAAATACAGGTGTTTCATGATGGGGCAGACTTAATGCAATTTTCGGTTACTGTTAATAGAGAAGATCAAAAAAGAAAATTAGGCATACCACTAGAAAAGAAAATCGTCTTGTATGTCGGCCATTTATACAAGTGGAAGGGTGTAGATACGCTGTTAGATGCATCTAAATTATTTAGTTCTCTTGCTCAAACGGTTATTATTGGTGGGACAAAAGAGGAAGTGAGTATACTCGCCAATAAGTATCCAAACGTTTTATTTCTTGGATACCGCCCATACAGTGAGTTGGCATTTAATCAAAAGATTGCCGATATACTAGTAGTGCCAAATTCAGGGGAAGATAAGATTTCTCGACTGTACACTTCTCCGTTGAAGGTTTTTGCTCACATGACCTCGGGTATACCAATAATCGCCTCAGATTTGCCATCACTTCGTGAGATACTTACTGAGCGTAATTCAATTTTGATCCCCCCCGATGACCCAGTCGTCTTGGCAGATTTCGTACGACGAATCTTGGTCGGAGATATTTTAACAAAACTAATGGCATTACAGGCACAGATTGATGTTCGGCAATATGACTGGCGGATCCGTGCCCAGGCAATAATTAGGTTTTTAGGGAATTAATTTTTTCAAAATAAGATATATGAAGGTGTTACTTATTACAAATAATACTAACTCGCAGAGTGGATGGGGTAGGGCATTTAAAGGTATAGAGAGCGGTCTGACCTCTCACGGCATTAGTTGTATTACTCTTTCTGAAGATGCGGTTGATGAGAACCATCGTTTGCCAAAATTGGTTGGTGTGTTTTCTTTTTTTAAATCGTTGAGATGTGTATATAAGCGTGCTCGAGAGGTTGACGTCATCCATGCCTTAGATATTTGGCCGTATGGGGTGTATGCTTTTTTTGTGAGTATGTTTATACACAAGCCATATTTTATAAATGCCGTAGGCACTTATTCTATAGCCCCCTTTTTTCATATATACAAAAGACCGTTGGTTGAGTTTACATCTAAGCATGCGACGCATATCTTTGCCATTAGTCATTATATTAAGAACCGACTTGTTGAAAAGACTGGTTTGCAAAATATATCGGTCGTTTATCTGGGTGCAAATGATCTCCCGATTCCCTCTGAAATAGAGATCAGTGAGATGTTTAAGAAATATCCACGGTTGGTTAAAAAGGACCCCATTGTGCTTACGGTAGGCGCGATCAAAGATCGCAAGGGGCAATATGAAACAGTGCAAGCTATCAAGATTTTAAAAGATAGATATCCGGGTATTTTTTATGTACTAGTGGGTTCAGATACAGATTCCGCGTATGTTATTAAAATCAAATCTTATATTAAGGAAAAAGGTCTTGAAGATTCAGTTTGTATAGTAACAGACGCTAGTACAGATAAGGATTTGTCTTTGTGGTATAGTGTATCCGATCTTTTTGTTCTTGCATCAAAAAATGAGAGTAATCATGTCGAAGGTTTTGGTTTAGTTATTATTGAAGCCGGTCAGTTTGGTTTACCCTCGGTGGGAAGTTACGGATCGGGATGCGAGGATGCTATTATTGATGGCCAAACAGGGTTACTGGCATTACCGGGTGACGTAAATGATTTGTCAAAGAAAATGCTGGCAGTTCTGGATGAAAGGGTTACTGGTAAATTTTCTGATAATGCTCAAAGATATGCGCAAACATTTTCTTGGAATAAAACTACTTCTGCTTATATAGTCTATTATAAAAATGTGACAAAATTTAAAATAAAATAATTATGAAAGCACTGGTCCTTTCGGATGATTTCCCCCCAACACACACCGGTGGCGCTTCGGTTATCGCGGCGATGATGGCCGATCAGTTATCAAGGGAGGGTATCGATGTGACTGTTATTACCACTACTGCCAATAAAAATAATGTCAGCGATGGTAAGGAGGGTAATATGCGCGTTGTAAGACTATATTCACAGTATCCGACCTCATTAAGATCGTATATTAGTCTGTACAATCTACCACTTTTAGTGCAAGTCAAGCATGTTATAAAAGAAGTACTCCCAGATATTGTTTTTGTACATAATATACATCAACGACTTTCCTACGGGTCAATCTTAGTTGCTAAGAAATATGCTAGATCGGTACTGTTTGTTGCCCATGATGCAATGACTTTTCATTACGGCAAATTATTTCCTGTCGATATTCATAATCCATCCTCTCTATCTAATTATCGCGTCTCTGCTTGGCAGCAGTTAAGAGATTTTAGGTTCGTCTATAATCCCTTTCGCAATATCTTTATCAGGTGGTGTTTATCACGTGTCACAAGGGTGATTGCGGTGAGTGATGCTTTGAAGGGTGCTCTGGTTGAGAATGGAATTAATAATGTCACTGTTGTTCATAATGGTATAGATAGTTCTGCGTGGTGTGTAACTTCTGAATTAGCGTCGTCGTTTAGAAAAAAATTCAATATTGATCGTTCAAAGTTTACTATTTTTTTCGGTGGACGTATTAGTCGAGCGAAAGGGTCGATCGCAATTCTTGATTCAATTAAATTGTTGCCCAAAGAAATCCAGTCAAAAGTTTTGTTGCTTGTTGCGGGTTCATTACATGAACAAGGCGATCACTTTATTAATCGGATGAGTCAGTACGATTTAAAAGATCGTATCGTGTTTCTTGGGTGGCTCAATCGAGATGATATTAAATTGGCGTATGCAAATAGTGATGTCGTTGTTGTCCCGTCCCTGTGTTACGATTGGTTTCCGACAAATATTCTTGAGGCTATGGCCATGAAGAAACCCGTCATTGCTTCATGTTGGGGGGGTGCCTCGGAGGCCATCTCGGATAAGGCAACAGGATACATCGTCAACCCTTACTATCCTCAAGAGATTAGTGATAAGATTGATCTTTTGATTAATAATCCTGAACTTGGACAAAGATTGGGCGTTGCGGGGTACCAGAAAGTTGAATCACTTTTTTCTTCAAGAGTTAAGCTGAAGGAGGTGCTGTCAATCGCCACGCCCAGTGTCAATTTTGATGACACTAGTTTTTATGATAAAGAAAGTGCTGTGTATTCTGAGAAGCGGTATGTGACTAGCCCGAGCACTTATAATCAATTTTTCTTTTCTCGAAGACTGAAATTGCTTAAGCGGTGGTTTGGGGATACTATTGCGTATTCTCAATCTGAATCCATTGAAATTCTAGAAATCGGTTGTGCTGATGGTGTTATCCTGCGGAAACTTATCGAATCCTATGATCGTACAATTAAATATGCCGTGGGAGTAGATATTTCTCCACAAATGGTGCAACAAGCTCGTGCTATAAACCATAATCCCAAGCTACGTTTTTTTGTGAAATCTGATATATTAGAAGAAACTTTTGGCTTGGTTCTTGCGGTGGGTTTCTTGAGCCCGACTATTTTTGTGAGTGAGTTCGAGTTTATTAAAAGATATCTTCAGCCTGGGGGGATAATCGTCTGCAGTATTGCCGGAAAATATTCACTGTTTGCTAAATTTAAATTACGTAATGTTTCATCCGCGGCGGACTATCAATCGTATGATCTTTGCGAGAAGTATTTTTTGCAAGACTTTGATATTGTCAACACGTTCTCTTATGGTATTTTTATTCCAAAATTATGGGCTCTACCTAAGAGTATTGCTTATCCGATACAGGTTGCATGTGAATATCTCTTTCAAATATTTCCATCCCTATATCACGAAAGGTTGTATATCTTAAAGAAAAAACAATGATTGTAAGTGTTCAGTGTTTATTGTACCTGCGGAGAATACCCCGTAGCTCTCCGAAGGGGTATGATCCGCAACGAGTATATGTGTCGGCGGAGCCGACTCTCCTACAACAAAGTGTTCCCCGATGCCTCGCCGAATACGTAGCCAGAGTCTTCGAGGGAACAGGTTACGGAGGGGTATGGACGAGGCAAAACTTTATTATACTAAGTATTTATCCATGAGTAATTTAAGCGAACGCCGGGTACGGTACGTATTCATTATCATCGCGCTTGTTGTATATGTGCCCCTGTGGATATATACGATAGGTGTCCATTATTCGCAAATAAAAACAGGTTTTGATGTGGAGTACGCGCTACCGGTGAGCGGATCGGATTCGTATGAGTACAGGAGCTTGGCAGAGAATCTTCTGTCTAAACAAGCCTTTACCTTTGATGGATCATATCCTGAGACGTTTCGAGTTCCTGGGTACCCGTTGTTTATTGCAGGTATCATCTTTATTACCAAATCGTATTTCGGAGTGACTTTAATACAGATACTCCTTGCAGGAATTACCGGGTATCTTATTTTCCTTATTGGTAGAAAATATTTTAATAATCTAGTCGGCGTGATCTCGGGAATTTTGTATGTTCTTAATATCGGAGTAGTTACACACTCTCTCGTCCTGCTCTCGGATATACCTTTTAATTTCTTTTTTATCGCTAGTGTTTACTTACTTTTATCCAAAATTGATCAATTCAAGTCTTCAAAATATATGGTACTGGCGGGTGCTTTTTTAGGTTTCGCAATATTAATTCGACCAATAGCTATTTTCACCCCTCTCTTGATTGTTGGAATCTTGTACCTGATTCATCGAAGGAGGTTGCCACTAGCTATATTCTTGCACAACAGTATTATTTTTTTTCTGATAGTTGTCTCTTTATTTTTGCTGCCCTGGGGGATGCGTAACTATTCATTAACTAAGAATTTTTCTCTATCTTCTCTGTCAGCTTATAATCTTTTTCACTACAATATACCAGAATATATATCTGTACGAGACAATATCTCGGCTGAAGATGGGAGGAAAATACTTGAAGCCAAGCTATCTGTTGATGAGCGGGCGAATCAAAAATCATTATATTACAGTGATTCACTCACTGCTGTATCAAAGCAATTTTTGAAAGAGGACTTTCTTGCTTACCTGGCCTTCCATGTGGTCAAGACTGCACCATTTTTTATCTCGTCGGATATTGTGTCTTCCATTGATATGTATAATGCGTTTTATACTGATGATGTTAATTTTGCTCATAAACAGGCGAATCTTTCTACCCGTATTATTAATAACGAGTGGGGAGCTGTCTACCGAGAACTGATTGATCGTGGGGGTATTTTCTTTGAGCATATATTTTGGTTGTGTATCGTCTTTTTGTCTGTGTACGCAGTTATTAAAAGCCCGTATAAATCTGGAGTGATACTATTTTTTGTGTTGGTGGTATATTTTGCGATACTTACTGGACCGGTATCTTATTCTCGTTACCGGTTACCTGCTATTCCGTTCTTATTTTTACTGGCAACCGCAGGAATCCAATACGCATATATGAGTATTAAATCAGGATGTAAAAAGAGAGGATTGTGTTATGATGGTGGTTTGAAATCTGATTATAGAAAATGAAAAAATTGTATACCGAAACACTGATTATTGGTGCTGGCCCAGCCGGATTAGCGTGCGCGCTTGAATTAGCTCAACATAAAAAAGATTTTATGGTCATTGAGAGAGATTTACTTGTAGGAGGACTCTCAAAGACGTATTCTTTTGCTGAAGATGATGGCTCTGTCTTTTACACTGATAATGGTCCACACCGTTTTTTCTCGAAAGACCCCTATTTGTATCAATACCTCGGTGATATTTTGAAAGAAGACTGGATCATGGTAAGTCGACATACGAGACAGTATATTGAGGGCGCATTCTATGATTACCCAATTAACGCCATTCAAGCTCTTAGAAATATTGGTGTTGTTCGTTCGACTGGGATGGCCATGTCTTATTGTTTTGCAAGAATTAAATATGGTCTATTTAAAAGACCAATCCGTAATTTTAAGGAGTATATTATAGCTAATTTTGGAAAGAGTTTGGGTGAATTCAGTATGATTAATTATACCGAGAAGATTTGGGGTATTGATTCGTCTCATATTCATCCTGATTGGGCACGGCAAAGAATCAAAGGCCTTAATGTTGGGACTGTTTTAAAGAGTGTGGTTTCTAAGATGCGTAAGAAAAATACCGAAGGCCCTAAGTCGTTAATAGATAGTTTTTATTATCCGAGAAAGGGTACGGGGCAGATTTATACTACCATACAGGATAGATTGATTAAGGCGGGATATTCTGTCTATACAGGGACTTGGCCAGTCAGTGTGGTTAAAACCAACGAAGGGTTCCGTACGCAATTGATCAATGTGCATGGTGAAAGCCTTGAAGTGTGTTCTCGATATTTGGTCGAATCTGTTCCTATTGTTGAATTCTTAAAATTAATGATTCCGGAACCGCCAGGAGCTATTATCTCTGCATCAGCTCATCTTAGATATCGAAGCCAAGTATATTTATTTGTCACTTTAAATAAGGATTTTGTTACGAATGATCAGTGGATATATTTTCCATCAAAGGATATTCCCATTGGTCGTGTTAGTGAGATGAAAAATTTCAGTAGTTACATGAGTCCTCCAACAAAGACGTCGCTTTTCATAGAGCTGTTTTGTTTTGAAGGTGACACTATTTGGAATATGGGAGAACAAGATCTTTTCGATTATGTATTGCCATATTGTGAGTCAGTCGGTCTATTTATGAAGAAAGAAGTTCGTCGATACTATCGTATAGCACAAAAGAATGTATATCCTATTTATGACTTACCATATCAAACGTATCTTGCTATGATCAAGAGGCATCTCGATACCATTCCGGATTTATTTTATATCGGTAGACCGGGTCGATTCCGATATAACAATCAAGATCATTCTCTTGAAATGGGAATGTTGGCGGCAAAGAGTATTATTGATGGCATTAAGTATGACATCGAATCAGTGGGAGAAGAGAAAGAATATTTTGAGTCAGGAAAACTACATTATAAAAATAAGATTAATGGGTAGTACCAAGAATTTTGTATGTTTCAAAAGATTACTCGAAATAGATTGGAATTGTTTTTGGTAAAGTATCGTTCTGTCGATAAAATTCTGGATGTTGGTTCTGGTGGGTCTTCGTATCACCGTTTTTTTCCCAATCGTATAACTGTCGATATTGATCCGGGAAGAAAGCCCTCGATCGTAGCTGATGTTCACGATCTACCATTTGCAGATAATGAATTTAGTATTGTTCTTTGTACCGAAGTGCTCGAACACACAAAAGACCCGCGATTAGCGGTCGGGGAAATGATGCGTGTACTAAAAAAGGGGGGTATTTTAATTCTCACCACCCGATTTGTTTACCCTCTTCATGATACACCACATGATTATTGGAGATTCACCAAATATGGATTGCAAGAACTTTTTAAACAGTGGACCATTCTTGAGATACAATCAGAGACACAAAGCTTTTCAGCATTGGCCGTGTTGATACAGAGATTGGTCTTTCAGACTAATCTATATTTTAATAAAATAATAAAAGGTTTATTGCTTGTGTCAGCTTATATAATCAATAAGGTTAATTTCTTGATTGTAAACGAGTACGGAAGTATTAAAAAAGATAATCTCGAAGAAGATATTATGTCGACTGGATATTATATTGTCGTAAAAAAATAATCCAACTGTCTTAATTTTTACTGAAAAAACTGCTTAGGTATCTTTTTATTTTTTCGGGTACATATTTTTTTATGACAGATATTGTACGAGTCCTTGGTGTAATTTTTATGCCAAATATATGCTGTAATGAAGATAAGTCTGCTTGTATGTCTTTCTTAAGATATACGGGGGCTGTAGGAGGAACTCTTATTGGATAAGTTGGGAGATTGATTAAATGCATACCTTTATCTAAACTTCGTGTATGTGTGGCGAGGTTACCATAGCCGATATTTGAAATTAGATTTACTGTAGGTGTTATTGCTAGACCGTTCTCCTTTAGTAAGGTAAAGGTCCAGGCAATGTCCCATGTATCATATTTATTTGTGTACATTCGATCAAATACGTATTCCCAATAATCAATAACTGGCCCAATACCAAAGGCTTTCTTTAACAGAGAAGTCTTTTTTACTTCAGGCCAGCTCGATAATGTTTTGTCATATCTTTTCCACGCCCGTCTCCACGTCGCCCATCCCCAAATTTGTGGAATGGCAGAGTAATAATAGTCACTAGTATTACCACACTGATTCGACACTTTTAGAAAACTTGAACCGCTGATGTGGAATACATTTTCGGTATCCCGATACCGATCAAGTAGTGATTCACAATATGGGAAAAAGGATGGATGTGGGAAGCAATCATCTTCAAGGATTATTGCTTCCTCTACGTTATCGAATACCCAATTAATTCCGGAGGATATTCTCTGTCGGCACCCAAGGTTATTGTCAGAATAATTTCGCAGCACTTGGCAAGGCCAATCAATGGTCTCCACAATCTTTCGTGTTTCATTGCATAAATTTTCTTCAATCAAGTCTCTTGGACCATCGGCAACAATAAACAGTCTGGTGGGTCTTATTGATCGAATAATCTCGAACACCCTCTTTGTTTCGGAGGGTCTCTGAAATACTCAAAATCCAACGGTTGTACTAAAAATTGTATTATTTGGTGTCTTCATGAGAATGGGCTATTTCTGTCTTTGTGGATAATTTATTTTGATTACTTTATGGTACTTTCCAATAATATAATGTTTCCATAACATCCATTTTCTTCCGCGATATTGGGCTAAGACTTTCTCTGAGTCGGGTGCTGATAGATTGTTTTTTTTAATAAACTCTCGGGTAACTGAACGAAGCGTTCTCAATGCGGTAGAAAAATTGACGCAAGAGATGGTTTGATTAGGCTTTTTAATTATAAGAATATCTTTGATTGTTTCAAAATCAGAGTGTGGGAGGGGTATATATTGAGAGATATTTCTATAAGCGACATTTAGAGAATTTTTGTGGACTGTTATTTGGGAAGTTGGATTACCGACAATTGATTCACCGTGCAGTCTTAGTTTAAATAACACTTCAGGAATATTCGCACATCGCAATTCCTTTCCTGGGCGAGAATACATTTCGTAATCTTCAGAATGTACAGCAATCGGATCACGTTCATCGTATCCGCCATTTTTCTTTATAACATCAGTTCTAAAAAAAATGGAGCTATGGAACATGACATTATTGAATAAGAGTTCGTATCGGATTATCACAGGGTCAGCTGGATTGCGAGAAATTTTGAGAATTTTTCCTGTGGTATCGATACACTCTGTCCAAGAGCCTACCAAATCAATCTTCGGATGGTTTTCCAGAAAATTATACTGAACTTCTAGACGTTTAGGTAAGGCAATATCATCCTGATCCAGTCTAGCTACATACTTGCCGTGCGCATTATTAAGACCAATGTTTAATGTTCGGATTAGCCCCTGATTGCGGGTATTATTGATAATCACTATTCGAGGGTCATTATAGGATTTGAGAATCTCTACACTTTGATCACTTGAGCCGTCATTTATAGCGATAAGCTCGAAATCTTTAAATGTTTGACTAAGCATACTATCAATTGCTTGATGCAGGTATTTTTCTCCATTATATATAGGCATTATTACCGATATTTTTATAGTAGTATCCATTGGGAAGGTATTAGGTCGGTTGTATCCACGGTATTGTGATTAAACCATTTCTTTGGTGCGATTACCATTTTTTGCGGATTTTTATTGAGCCACCCCGCCCACCAACTAAAAGTGCTATTGGCAATAATATTATGTTGACAAGATGCCATCAAGATCAGTTCTTCGTGAGTGGGTATGCGCTTATCACTGACTATTGTGTGAGGTGTGGGTAATGTGATGTATTTTTTTGCCCATTCGATATCATCAGTAAATACATAGAAATGTGGCGATGTAATACGGTTTGAAATTAGATCTATGGCTTCAGTGTAGTATTCCTGCGGGCATACCCCATGAAAACTTGCCTTCGGACCACTAATGTAGTCGTTGCCACGAAAATGTATGCTCACCGCGTTTGAGGAGGCTATTGTTGTTAATAACTCTTGACCATCTTCACCCAATGCTTCTTTTAGACTGTATTCTTTGTGTATCGTATCTTCAATATTTTCAAAGTATTTCTCACTTTGATAGTCACCCCGTAAATAATTTTTCGGAGAAAATATCTTTATTCTAAGTATGTCTATACTTTTGGCGATAGTCGCGTTGATATTAAAATGATTGAGCATGTATGTGCGATCAGTCCTTCCGGCATACCATGACGTATCGAGTGCAAGTTCGGTGTTATTTTTCAATGCGCACGCTTTCCCGTGTGCATATTGGAAAAATTGGTTACCCAAACCGCCTGATAATTTGACTATAATCATAACAGTATATTAATCCTCATTGTAGAAATTAAATGTTTTACGAATTCCTTCCATGATAGTTGTTTGGGGCTTCCAACCAAGCTTTCTTAGTTTGGATATATCTAGTCCATAACTATCGTTTTGTATGTTGGGGTATCCATTGGGCCACGGTTTTTGTTTAATCCTACCACTTTTTGCCGTTTTGACTATGTATTTCGCCATCTCTTTGAATTTATGGACACGGCCACTGCCACAATTGTATATCTCCCCAGAGCTTTTTGGAGATTTTGCCACAATAAGTAATGCACTAATTAAATCATCGATATAAATATAGTCTCTTAACTGGTTTCCTTTACCCCAGATCTCAATCAATTCATTTTTAAGGGCTTTGTGCATAAACCAACCAGGTAGGGAGTATAAGCCTCTTCCAGTATCCTGTCTTTCTCCATAAGGGTTTGCAATCCTAAGTATGGCTACATTAATATTGTGTCTTTTGCGGTAGAGTAGGTGGTATCTCTCGGCTGTTAGTTTGTGTATGCCATAAAGAGTATTTGGTTCTGTGGGATGGCTCTCGGTCAATTTTTTTTTGGAACTATTTCCATAAACCATGCGAGTACTAGCGAATACTATCTTCACAGATGTATTGTGTGTCCTGCATGTTTCAAGTAGCACTAATTGTCCACGACAATTAATATCCAGGTCATCATAAGAGACTATTCCTTTATCCAGATGACTTATTTGAGCTGCTAAGTTGAATACAATATCTTTATTCAGTATCACCTTTTGCATAATACCAACATCGCGAATATCCCCTTTTATAATTTTAAGTTTGGGATTGTTGATCGGAATATATTTGGGTGGTAGGTTATTTCTACTTAGTATAGTTACTTTGGCTCCCTTGTTGAGTAAGGCGAGAGTGAGATTGCTACCTATGAATCCTGTTCCTCCCAATACCAGCACGTTTTTATTCAGGTAATAGTTTTCGATCATACGCCTAAATCTACATCAGTTTATCTATCTGTAAATTATCTCATCATACATTACTTTGACGATTTTATCTACACACGTTGTCGATCTAGTATAATTCAATTTATGGGTAATCTTGTGTTAGTATGGTGTCATTATGGTGAAGCCGTTAGAACTTATAGACATTGTACTATCTATATATAACCAAGAGGAGATCATTGAACGCGTGTTGTACGGTATCTTTAAGAATACCACCACGCCATTTAATCTGATCCTTATCTTTGATGGGTGTACAGATAGGACAAAACCTCGGGCACTGTCCTATATAAAAAAGATCAATGGGGGGTTGCTCAAAGAGTTGATTATTAAAGATACTCCCAATCTTTTTGAGTTACGGGCTAACAATGTCGGTTTTAAATTAGCGAGAGAAAAATATTTGATCACGCTTCAAGACGACATGGTCATTGATGATTATGGATGGGAGCGACGTCTTACGTACCCCTTACGTCAATTTGATGACATCCTCGCGGTGACAGGCCGTGGTGCTCAAAATATTGAGACTATTGGTAATGGCAAAGAAAAATATACCCATCGATCTGCCCGGGAATTCGGTTCCTTACCGAGAAATATGTTTGCTATTCGTGATGTTATTAATCGTGGGCCGATTGCTTTTCGAACTGATTATCTAAAAGAACTTCAGTACCTTAATGATGCATATGCACCTGGAGCGCTTGATGACGCAGAGATATCTCTGCGAGCGTGGCGAGATAAACACTGGAAAGTGGGAGCTTTCTGGATTAACTACATATCTAAGCAGGAGTGGAGTAAGGTAAACGCGCCAGATTCGACAATGAAAGCATGGGAATCATGGGGGAGGAATAATAATCGTCTATACGAAGATTTTAAAGAATATCTTGATTCTGGTGACAAGCACACTTCTGATTTCATTATTGAAGAGTTTGAAATAGATTATAGTAGGGGTTTGTTTGGTTTTTTAAAAAGAAAATGTTTGATTTTGAAATATCCCCTACGTATTGACATGCGTGTTATAAAAAATCGAAGACGATTATTGGTACGAAGAATAATCAAAACAAGCAAATTTCCTTTTCTAGAATTAACTGGCTATATTTTCGGCACATCATTTAAGATGCGGGCTGTTGAGCAAGGTTTCAAGAAGGCGCTAATTTCTCTTTTTAAAAAAAACAGCTAAAAGATGTTATCTTCTAGCTGTTGCGTTTTTAATTAGTCGGAACGGGAATCATGGACCGAATCCGGCTGACTCGCTCGGGTTTGTTTACTGATTCCCATCCGCGGGTAATCATTTCCTCCAGTACCTCTTTGGGAATGAGCGTCTTGATTGCGACTTTTGTCCAATCAAGCTCATCAATCTTCACACCAGGCAGGAAAAGATTTTCCCTCACCACTCTGTTGTAGAAGGCAGTGCCTGGAAATGGCGTGATAATCATGAAGTTTGCATTGTCCAATCCCGCATCCATGTGGGCCTTTGCGAGGTTGAATGTTTGATGCATTTCTTCAAGTGTCTCATCGGGATAGCCGAAGGTGTAATTGCCTCCGATATGCATCCCAAGCGCCTTGGTTCTCTTGATGAGTGCGGGAATATCGTGTCTGACCAGATTGAGCTTGCCGGTGGCGTAGGTGTCAATAATTCTCTGCGAACCTGATTCAACAGGAAGCATAAACTTATCAAATCCCGCTTCAGCCATTAGCTCCAAAAGGGCGTGGTCGATACCTGGCTTTCCGCCATCGACACTACAGAGGTGGGCAATGTTGATCCCGTTGACACCACTCAATCTCACTTTTAGCTTGATAATTTCACGGAAGATTTCCATTGCTCGTCTTTTCCTGCCGAGGAGCGAATCATCTTCCAAGAAGAAGTGCTTCACTCCAAGCGACTGTAGTATGGCCATCTCGCGCATCACTCGTTCGTGTGATTTAAGTCGAAGTTTCCGGATGTTTCCTGATTCAGATCCTTTGCCTTCAAGTCCGATATGGCAAAAGTCACATTCAAACGGGCAGCCTCGCGAGGTCATCAGTGGTGCGTATGCTACAGGATTTTCCCGAGAAAAACCGCCCCCATGTGGACGGGCGATTTCCCAGTATTTCTGGAGTGGCAACATGTCCCATGCGGGGAAGGGAAGCTGATCAAGATCCTGCTCCACATAGGAGGTGGGCACTCTTTTAATCTGCCCACCTGTTTGTTTCCACGCAATGCCATTGATACCCGAAAAATCTCGACTACCTTGGCAAAGCCTCTCTCCAATCTCAAGGATTGTCCATTCAGATTCGGAGAGGCAGATGATGCTTGCTCCAGCATCGAAAAATAAAGACTGTTGCGAACGGGCATTTATTCCGCCGAGCAGTATCAATTTTTCTGGATATGCTTGAGTGATTGCCCGCAAGATTTCCACCACCATCGTCGTTTGGGCGGTGAATATTGCGCTGATGCCAATCACATCAAACTCAACAACTTCCGCCACAATTTCTTCCGGCGACAGTCCGGCACGGATCATACCATTGGGCAATGTCGTCTGGCGATAAAATGTCTCCCTCAGGCTATGTTTTTCGTTACCGACACAGCCATCAAGAATTGTTACTTCGTAGTTGTTGTCACGAAGTGCTCCAGCTAAATAGGCGAGTCCAAGTGACCCTTCTGGCTTGACTGCACCGAAACGAGGATCCTGTCTCTGTGGAGAGTATATCAATAAAAACTTTGGTTTCTGGGTACTAGTTACAAGGTTCATAACACTCTTTCTGTTGGTTGTTACTCAAGTGATTCTGGGAGCACACTACTATAGTTTCACTCTTTTTGCAAAAATACGCGCATATTCGTCGCCAAAGACTTGAAGTTATTTTGGTTTGGTTTACACGGCAGTCTTTTTAGCGAGCTTTAGGTTTCCTATAAGACAGGTGAAATATCCGATATGACTCCTCATTTTAGAATTACTTTTTAATAAAGGAAATCAATATCTTTTTGATACCGTGCTCTTTACTATTTTTTATTCCCAATCGTGGCAGTAGGGTATGTATGATCTCACGTACCTTCTTTTGCAGTTTTTTTTGTGTGTGTTTACTGGTGAATCGTATTGGATATGTGAGCCAATAATAGAAAGTAACCAACGTTCTATGACGTGTATAATCAATAGTATTCTCTGGTATGTGTATGTCCGCTGTGTGTTTTTGATTTGATTGTAAATAGTTTCTATGGTCATGCATAATTTGAGGGCCGTGTCGTTGCTCCGATGCGCTCACAATCATCATCGAGTCTTTAGCGCGTGATTTTCCCCATTCAAGACGAGAAATATAGTCTATCCAGAAAGCTCCCACTTTCCAGTGTTTATCTCGCCACGCTCTCAGTGATAAATCGGCATCGTCTAGGTTTGATGGCGCATAAGTCTCTTTTAAGTAGCCGAGTTCTTTAAGGTAATCAGTTCGAAAAGCAATCGGCCCACGATTAATGACGTCCCGTATGGCAAAGGTTTCTCGAGATAGAGTGCCGAGTTCTCTACTTGCACGATGCTCATACTGATGTTCATCCCCACTCAGTGTCACGATATCTTGAGCTGTTCGACTAGTGACCGCTAGTACATCGTCGAATATTCGTAAGGGGTAGGTAAGTCTTCGCTCCCAGCCGTGTTCATTAATTACCATATCATCTTGTAAGGTAATCAAGTAGTCTGCCTGCGCGAGTTTAAAACCAGTATTGTTCGCGCGAGTTTCAAATATGTTTGGAGTGTCCCTAGTAATGACCTCTTTAAGCAGTTTGGGGGCGTACTGTTTGATGTAACGTAAGGCTCGTGGTTTAGATCGGTCTCTACACCCATCAAAAATAAGGATCAGATTAAATGGCGTGGTGGTATTCTTAAAAATACCGTACAACACGCGTTCTATAATCTCCTCTTGATTATATATACTCAAAACGATATCAATCTTGTCTAAGATATTAATTTGAGGCATATATGATTTTCCTTATTTCTGATACAAACGTACCCCAAGTATGATTTTCCATAATATAGGTACGACTAGCTTTATGCAGGGGTTCAAGAAGACTCTTGTCTGAGCACAATCTCTCTATATAGTGGATAACATCAGATTCTTGCTTGGGGTAGTCGTTTATTACGTACCCATTTTTTTTATGTTCTATGGGGATTCCAGATTCTTGGGTGATAATAGGAATCGCCCCTGTCGACATCGCTTCAAGTACGCAACCAACCTGACCTTCTTCTAAGGACAGGCTAAGTATTATATGGCTCGATTGGAGTATCTTGAGGTACTCGGGGGTATTTGAATCTACCCAGCCTTTGATGTGCACATTAGGGTGCCTTTTTACAAAGTCTTGGATTTCACTTTTGAAATTTGTAACCTTCCCGACAATAATCAGTTCAGTGTCGGTATAGACGATACTTTTCGAGAAGTGATCCCATAAAGAGATTAGTCGAAAGATTCCTTTTCGTACACCCAAATCACTAGCAGAGAATAGCACACGTACTCTCTCTTGTGGTCTTAAGGCGGGGAGGGGTGTGAGTAAGTCACTATTAACACCACTGTTAATTAGCAAAATTCTTTTCTTACAGCCGTACTCGTAGTAGGTGTTTTTTATAGAATCATTCCCAATGAGTACTATGTCAGTCGCTTCGTATAGACACCTAATAATTGTAAAAGGTGATACATATTCATGGCTAGGGATGAACTTTTTTCTAAGATTCGCTTCCTTCTGCATGACCCATGTCCGATATAGTGGATGACTGTTAACTAAGAAAATTATTTTTTTGGCGTTGGGGTTGTCTTTCGCATATGTTATAAAAGATTTTGAAACAATACCAAGCACAATATCGGCCCCACTGTCTTTGATTAACGCCTCTCGCTGATCACGATAATATATCTCTGTGTCACTTAAGCTGGCATATAAATGTCGGGCTAAATTCGACGCGGAACTTTGTGCCAGAGGTCTGTCTGTATAATCATTGTCTGGATCAAAATGCATCTTCGAGTATATCAGAATGCTACGTTGAGGGGCATTCATTTTTACTGATTGGATCGGTGGCAATAAAGAAATAATTTTTGCATACCATCTTCCAACGATGTAAATATATGAGTACCAGCAAGGATATTTATAAAGTGTCGTGACTATTTTTTTGTAGCATGCCAGGCTGGTTTTTTTGATTGATTTTAATTTATAAATAGAGCCAAAATAAAGATTTCTAAAAGACAGTAATACATTGGATTGATTTTTAATACCGAAATAAGTATTCACCATGACATCAAATTGTCTTTCGGTGATGTGTTTCTTTTTGAGGAGGGCGAGCAGTCCTGATAATATATTACATTGCCCAGCAAGTTTTCTGCTGATCTTAGTCAGAATCTTCCATAGTAATAGTTGTGCTAAAGTAAGAAAAAAAAGCACTGTCTTCTTTAAGAAGATTTCAATTGTTAAGACACGCTGTATGTCAATACCGATTGCTTTTATGAGACGGCCTATGATTTTTCGCATCAGATTTAATTATTTTCTTGACCAACTTTCCCAAACAAAATCGTAATTGTATGTATTTTTATGAGTACGGGACAACGCTCTTCTTATTGTATCTCTCCGTTGTTCAGCGCCCATTGGGAAACGATGAAATTGTATTTGAATGTGACAGATTTTATCGATGAGACCCACAGAGAGAAGATGTTCTAAAACGTCGTACTCGGCGCCTTCAATATTGAGTTTGAGTAAATCGATCTCTTTGATATTCTGTTGTTTAATCCAACTAGCGAAATTAATCACTTGCACCCTAACTTCATTCCAACCAGGAGAGGGTGTTGAGGTGGTACTATTCCATGCGCTTTTTACTGGGCTCATAAATAATATTTCTTCACCATCTTTATTTCCGACTGCAGCCTCAATGATATGCACTTTTGCATCTTTTGCAAACTGTGCCTTCAAAGTTTCTACGAATTGAGGCACGGGTTCGAACAAGTAAATATACGGGTCGTACTTCTCTTTTAATTTCTCCGTCCATTCACCATGGAAGCCACCACAATCAATTACGATACTATTTTTATCGATAGGGTAATTGATTCTGAGAGTGGTATCCCCGCGAATTTCTCGCCAGTGTTTGCCTTGATAGTAGTCTTGCCATACTATCTCCATAAAATCGACAAAGTCTTTTGCGAATTTGTCCCAGCGATAGTTTGTCTGCGCATGTTCCCTGATGATTGGAAATGTTTTTTTAATCTCGTCATAATTATCGACAATAGTACAAATCGCTGAACTTATTTCCTCCACCCATTTTTCAGGCTCGTGACTTAGTATTGTGCTCGGTATTTTTTCGAAATCGCTACCAGTGTAGGGAGATACGATAGAATAGAGACCAAAAGACATTCCCTCAAGGGCCGTTGCACTTTGTCCTTCGGCAAGTGTTGGACAAAGCATAACATCAGATATGGCATGCTCTCTCACGTATTCAACGCTCTGATTCGAATGAAATCCATGGTGGATAACGTTACTGAAATCTTTTAACAAATCTCTAAACTCTTTTGCTGAGTCTGTTCCAAATGGTTCTTTGCCAAAACAATGTAATTCGATTTTGTGATGATACTCTCGAGGGAGTGCCCTCCATGCCCGGCAGATATGAATAATGCCTTTTCTAAAAGCTAGAGAAGCTGCTGTTACGGTAAATCGAATTTTCCCTTTTCCTCGTGCGGAAAAGTCTGGTTTAAAGTGTTCATGGTCAACTCCTGCTGTAAACATTTTAACCCGATTCGATCCGAATTCACGATATGTCTTTTCGGTATAATTGATGTTTCCAGCACCAACAACATAAGTAGTTCTATCGTAGGTGTTCTTGCCGGCACCTGGGTATTCATAGACTAATTCATCCTTATTAATCTTTAGTCTAGAGGCTTCCTTTTCCATAAAAGGATTTACGATCTCTCCACAGGCATAATTGATTTCTAAGAAAGATGGTATGTCCCTCGCTTCCGCAATCTTTAGTGGACCGTGTGCTTCCCCGAACACTGTAAATAAGCAATCTGTTTGTTGCCAGATTGTATCAGTGATGTGATTATTATTATCATCGGTCAGATTAAAATCGACACTGTATTTTGCGAGTAGGTGTCCACGTCTTTCAAGCTCTTCTGAAATATAGTGAAAAGTCAACCAACTAGACTCTTTGGGACCCCATGATCTTCGATTGTGGATATACAGGCATTTCATTCACTGATTTTATCATTTATGTCTAAAAAGTCCCGCCCCTCTTTTTGAAAGTCAAATTTTACTTTAGAGATACTACCTTGATGTTTACCAGTTCTGACCATTTTAATTTGATCCACATACTCAAGCTCTATATAGGTCTCCTGTCCGAGGAAATCTTTCAATTTTTTTACAATCTCGGTGATGGATTCTTCATTGAACCGGTGTGCTTTGATGATTTTGAGATTGAGTTTGCCGACTTCTTCTTGTGATACCTGATATTGTCTGATAATGTGATCGTAATCTTTGAAAAAATGCGCAAAGAAAGTTCCAGGGATATAGCGACCGTTACTACCAACGATGATTGCTTGTACTCGACCTTCAATTTCACCGATACGAGGGAGACCGCGTCCACAAGCGCAAACAGTTTTGTTGTCCATTGCTACTGCCAGATCACCAACGCGGTAGCGAATCATCGGCATACAATAGTTGTTTAGGTCTGTGATGACTACCTCACCAATCTCGCCAGGTTTTGCAGGCACGCCATTTTTCAATATTTCCACAATATAACTTTCGGCAATAACATGGTGTCCGTCGTGTGCGCCACACTCGTAAGCGATACCCGAAAATTCTCGACTGCCGTACTTATCGAATACTTTGCATCCAAATTTCTCTTCAATTATTTTTCGGCTCTGTGGCGGGAGCATTTGTGCCGAAGAAATTATGCCTTTAGGATGAATATTTTTGAAATCATAGTTTTTTAGGTAATGCGCGAGGAAATTAAATGACTCAGCATATCCGTCAACTAAGACAGGGTTGACCTGCTCCAGTTTTTTTGCAAAACGTTTTAGGTTTTTGTCAGACATTTCAAAGGCAGGAATAAATGAGCGTCTATTGAAGAGAGCGTCGAGGTATTCGCGTATGACTTGTGTAAATGACATGCCAAGGGTTTGGTGCCAGAGGCGAATTTGTTTGTCTCCAAAACGATATCCTGCCCACTCCATACTACGCAAAGTGGATGCCCAGCGAATTTCAAGTTGATGTTTGTCAGCAAAACAGACGAACGGCTCTCCGGTTGACCCGCTGGTGGTTATCTTGAGGATCTTCTCTTTATTGTGGTTGTCCGAGAGCATATCGAAATAGAGATTCTCTCTGACATTTTGCTTGGTAAGAAGTGGCAGTCTACTCAAGTCATCGAGTGTCTGAATATCACTCGGTTTCAATTTTAAGCTATTAAAAAGGTCGCGATAATAGGGTATATGGTGATATGCCTGATAGATGAGTTTTTTAAGTTTTATTTCCTGCAGTTTTTTTATGTCACCGAGTGTTAGCCACTGGCTTTGTTTGAGTTCATTGTAGTATTTTCCCGCGTGACGAGAAATCATCCAATGGTGAATAGGCATTGTCTGTATGAAAAAGGCGAACCATAACTTTCTCAAGAAAGACAACTCAACATCTTTACGAAGCGGAGAGTGCTTGGTAAGAAATATTTCGAGTGCATCTTCGGTCTTGTGATTTATGCGGAACTCAATAAACGCCCGAAAAATATCTCGTGTGGTGTATAATGCGGTGAGTAAAGTGGATCTACCGATAGTTGATACGCCAAGTAATCTGTCTTGAAGTAATATTTCAATTTGGCTGATGGTATAACCCCTTGTCTTTGCGATGGGCAAGACCAATATTTGAAAAAATTTGTACGGATATCGGAAATGGAGAATGTCGCCAATGACCTCTTTTTTGCAGATCAGGAAGCTCGATGTTGGATCGATTAATTTTAGTCCAAACAGTATTTTGATCTTGGTATTGAGAATGCCGTTTAGGATGCGTCTAGGCTTTTTAATACGGCCAATCGAACTTCTAAAACCATGAACAATATCGACGGAGGTGCTGGTGATTGCTCGATACAATTTACCAATATCTTCAGGCATATACTGGAGATCGGCGTCAATCAGTGCCACGTAGGTACCTTCAGCAACCGATAAGCCTGTCTCCCATGCTTTAGCGATGCCACTGTTTTTTTTGTGACGGACGGATATAACTTCAGGGAAATCTTTTTTTAGATTTTGTATGAGTTCGTGAGTCTCGTCGGTACTTGCGTCGTCTATTAAGATGATTTGGCCAGTAATAGTCTTCTTTAAAAAAAGCGCATGTAGACGAGCGACCATCTCGGTGAGATTTTTCGATTCATTAAAGCAGGGAATGATAACAGATATGTCGTATGTCATAAAATGATGTTACCGATTGTCGGATCGGTTTTCTTTTAGCCAGTTGTATGTTCTGGCCAAACCTTCGGTTAGCTTTACTTTCGGTTGGAATCCCAAAAATTTCTTAACTTTATTTGTGTCACCGACTCGATAGGTACCAGCTGTCCAGTCCGGAGGATTGTATACTGGAGACAAGTGACTCTTTGCAACAGCTAACATGTGGGTAGTGAGTTGTTTGATGGTAATCGGTCTCGAACTGCCGATATTAAATATCTCACCAGACATGTTGCAGACCATTGATTGTATGGTTGCATCTACGACATCGGATACATATATATAGTCATAGGTTTGCTTTCCATCACCATTGATGATCGGACGTTTATTTTCTAGTATTTTATTAAAATTGGATACGATGACAGATTTGTATCCCATGCCACTATATTGGTTTGGACCATATACAAATAGATACCGCAGTACAATGTACTGTAGATTGTATTTCTTGGCAAAAAAGTGAAGCAGATGCTCACCGGTTAATTTGGTTATGCCGTATATCGTATGTGGTGTTGGTATATCGGATTCCTTAAATTTCGGCTTATTCAAGCGTCCGTATGTATAGAGCGACGATGAGAATACCACTTTCTTGATACCGGCTTGTACCGCGATATCAAGTAAGTCGAACGTACCCAAGATATTTGATTGCTGAACTTTCTTTGGGCTGTCTTTTGATTGATTGTGTTTTTCGGCCGCAAGATGAAATAAATAGTCAACGTCGATCAGGTGAATCAGTAAATTTCGCGGGTTATCAGTGCCGAGCCTGTGCTTAATAAAAATGATCCGTTTGTCTTTCTCAAGATTCTCTAGTGTACCGTATTCGAGACTGTCAATAATAATAATCCTTTTTACTTTCAATTCAAGCAACTTTCTCACAAGGTGTGATCCAATAAAACCATACCCGCCAGTGACGGCGATAGACTTTCCTTTTAGTTTTTTGTCTATGTTATTTTTCATACGAGCGAATGTTCCGTATTTATTTTGTGGAAATAAGAATGGGGGCTACTCATCAGTTTTTCGGGCGATCCTGTTTCGGCTACCGTTCCGTTGGCGATCACAATTAGTGCGTCTGCGTTTGTAACTGTGCTTGGACGATGAGCGATAATGATAACGGTGATTGTCCCTCGGAGGGCCTCGATTGCTTTTTGAATCAGTGTTTCCGACTCATTATCTAATGCGCTGGTCGCTTCATCCAGAATAATGATTTCGGGTTTTCGCGCAAGGACACGGGCAAGTGCAATACGTTGACGTTGACCACCAGAAAGATCCATCCCACGCTCTCCGACAGGTGTCTGAAAGCGATCTGGCTGGAGAGAGATGAAATCGTATATGTTGGCCATTTTTGCTGCAGTAATCATGTCGGCATCTGAAATATGCGGGTTGTGTAATTTGATATTATTTTCGATGGTGTCGTTTATCAAAAAGACATCTTGCGACACATAGCCGATACGATTTCGCCACGCGTCTTTTTGTATGGTTGCAATGTCTGTGTCGTCAACCAAAATCTGTCCAGATGATGGGCGAATTAGTCCAAGTAACAGATCAACCATCGTGGTCTTTCCAGCGCCAGACGGTCCGATAATGCCAATAATATGTCCTCGGGGGATAGTAAAATTGATATCTGTGAGTGTTGTTTTATTTTTTGAATAATTGAATGAGACGTGTGCAAATGTTAGTTTTTTTTCAAAGGTAAACTCTGAATGTGTCCCGGATCTCTCGCGATTTTCAATAGCGTTGGTTTCATATTCAAACGCAGTCTTGAGGAATGGATATAACGCGTTGATATTTTGTATTCGTGATTGGCCGTCTTGTATATAAGTGAATATTTTATTGATTGAATAAACAATGACTGCGAAAGACGCAAAATTAAAAGCGGTTAGTTTATACGAGAATGCAAAGAGGCCGATTATGAGTAGGACACTTACTGGTTGGGTGATCACGTAGGTGAGACTGGAGAGTATTGAGAGTTTCATTTCAACACTTCGTAACTCTTCAAAATATGCTTGTCCGCTATCTATTACCACTTTTTCTAGCCCCATCGCCTTGATTGTTTTCATACCAAGCATATTTTCGTTAATGTGGTTTGCGACTCGTTTAAGCACGTTTGCTGTTTGGTGAGAGATGATGCGCACCCGATATACCAAGGGTTTGAATAAAAGGAAAAAGAGTCCGCCACAAGCTATAGTAATCGCTGTTATTTCTGGAGAAATAGTAAAGGCTATGGCGGTATAGATAAGAGTGTTTGTCAGTAAAATAACCGTGCTACTTGCGTATGAGAGAAGCGCGCTGTAGGTGTTAATATCGGTCATAAGCACTTTTTCAAGATAACCGATTTTTTGTTTTGAGAGATATGTCCAGTTACTCTCGATGGTCAATTTGAAGAGCCTGTCTCTGGTTTTTTTGACGTAATCTGTCTTGATTTTGTCAGTAATGTAATTAATTAAAAAAGTCATTATTGCTTTTGATGCAAAGAGGATGGCAATAAGGACAAGTAGGTACTTTAGTTCGTAGGAGATATGTAGGTAGTTAAATACTTTTTCGGTTATCTGTGAGATCGTATCAGTGGCCTTCTCTTCGGTTTTTACAACAAAAGAGAAGAGCGGAATAATTATGTTGATACCAATACCTTCAAATAATCCACCTAAAAAGCCCATTGTAATAAGACCGACGATTCGATATCGGTACGCCTTGAATGCTCGCCAAAACACCTTCAAGGTAAACAGTGTCCGACTCTCTTTGGTTTTGTGTTCGCTCATAAATGGGTGGGTTTTGGTGGGTGACGGAATAAAAAATTTCTAGTATTTTCAATAATGATATATTATAGTACCTATTATGTATACTAATAAGTCTTTTCTTTTCTTAATCAAGGCAGGGTTATTCCTAAGCCTTTTTATTCCCCTTATTGTCTTTAACTCCTCTTTCTTTCCATTTATTACCGGCAAAAATATCGCTTTTCGGGTGATTGTCGATGTGGTGTTTGCCCTCTGGCTGATATTGGCCCTTCGCGACCCGCTCTTCCGACCAAAGAAAAATTGGCTGACATATGCTATTGGTATCTTTGCTGGCGTGGTGTTGATTTCCGACCTCTTGGGGCCTAATCCAGTGAAAAGTCTGCTTTCGAATTTTGAGCGAATGGAGGGGTGGATTACCATTGCCCATTTCGCACTCTACTATCTCGTGTTGTTGAGCGTCTTCACCACCCAAAAAATCTGGGAGCGATTTTTCCAGACTTCTATTGGGGTAAGTCTGATTACTGCAATCTACGGCTTCTTCCAGCTCGCTGGGGTGATCACCATCAATCAGGGCGGAGTGCGTCTCGACGCTACCTTTGGCAACGCCACCTACTTTGCGGTATTTATGCTCTTCAATATCTTTTTCGGCCTACTCTGTTTTTATAGGGGCTATACATCACCGCTTAAAGACAAGACGAGGACATTCCTCATCTGGTATTCTACCGTGGCAGTCGTTGCCGATAGCACTATTCTTTTCTATACCGCGACCCGTGGCACCATGCTCGGTCTTTTGGGCGGATTAATATTGACCACCTTGTTGATTGCCATTTTTGAAAAAGAAAAAGTGGCGTTGCGAAAAATCGCTATCGGATTACTTGCTACGTTACTTATTGCATCGGGTACATTATTTTTGCTGAAAGACAGCGCGTTTGTAAAATCAAGTCAGTCGCTCGGCCGTCTCACTTCGATCACCCTTGCCGATGGCAACGCTCGATTTATGGTCTGGGGTATGGCCTTTGACGGCTTTAAAGAAAAACCAATTTTCGGCTGGGGACAAGAGAATTTTAATTTTGTGTTCAACAAATACTACGACCCCGGCATGTATGCTCAAGAGCAGTGGTTTGACCGCACACACAATATTTTCTTTGATTGGCTGATTGCTGGAGGTGTCCTAGCGCTCGCCACCTACTTGTCTTTCTTTGGCTTGGCGCTCTACTATATCTGGCGACGCAATCGAGGTTTTTTCAATTTTTCAGTGGCTGAAAAAGCCTTGCTCACCGGCCTTTTGGCGGGGTACTTCTTCCACAACATCTTTGTGTTCGACAATTTGGTGAGCTATATGTTGTTTGCCACACTACTGGCCTTTCTTGCTCGCACAGGAAATGAACATACGAAAGTGGTGGGGGGTGATAGGGAAGTGTCGGCTGATATCATCAATACTGTGTGGATACCGACCGTGGTGGTTGTTATGTGTGTGGTGTTGTGGGTCGGAAGTGTAAGGCCGTATGTGGCAGGACAGACACTGATCAATGCTATCCGGCCACAGCAATTGGGAGTGGCGACAAATCTTGAGTCATTTAAAAAAGCGCTCGATATCGGCTTTGCTCGTCCGGAAATCAGGGAGCAACTGATGCAGGTGGCGTTGTCGATACAGGGTGCGAATGTTGATTTGAAATACAAGAAAGAATTTGCTGATTTGGCTCGGGCCGAGTTTGAAAAACAACTTAAAGACGTGCCGAACGATGCGCGATACGAGCTGTTCTACGGTATCTTTTTAAACCGTTTGCGGGCCTACGACGAGGGGATTGCTCATGTAAAGCGCGCGCATGAACTGTCTCCGACCAAGCAGACGATTATGTTTGAGCTAGCATCTGCGTATCTGACCACTTCCGTCTATGCCGAAGCCTTGCCGATATTGAAACGGGCGTATGAGCTTGAGCCTCGCTTTACTGAAGCGAAAATCCTGTACGCAGTTGGGGCGTTGTATGCAAAAGACACCACACTTGCAGAAGGACTTTTGTCTGGAATAAGTGAAGAGGCGCTGGCAAACGACGATCGATTGCTTTCTGCCTACATCAATCTCGGTGATATGACGAAGGTGATTTCAATGTGGCGTTCTCGTATAGCACAAAATCCAAAAGATGGCCAAGCCCGTCTCTCCCTTGCAGCGGCCTATTTACAGGTAGGAAGACGCAGTGATGCGATCAAAGAAATTCAGGCAGCGATTGAGCTTAATCCAGCGATCAAACAGCAAGGCGAATTTTATATCAACGAGATCAAAGCGGGGAGGAATCCGTAGGGGGTAGATAACAGACAACAGAGTACAGACGACAGACAGGAAATTAACAACAGACAATTCCGACGCGTGGGTCGGAACTCCGACCAGTGCGTCGAGGCAAACAACTCACAACTGACAATTCAGAATGGGAAGAGACACCTAAAAGGCTAAGCCGAGGCTTAGCCTTTTAGGTGTCTCAACAAGGCCGTTTAATAATCTTAAAAATTCGATTTTTGGGCAAATAACCATACATAAAATAATTTGACAAACAAAACTCCACCGAAATTGCGGAGCAATTTCGGTGGAGTTTTCCCCGTTAGGAATTATAATTTAGAAATTAGTATTTTTTTTCCCCATGATTGTGAGTTGTACGTTGTTTTTTGTAAGTCTCTCTTATCCCCACCTTCGCTTGCAATTTTAGACGGGGTATGCTAGTATAGTAAATGTGAGTGCTGACAAAAGGTTAGCTCTAAAAAACGAATGTCTACGTAACACCCGCCTCGTGCGGGTTTTGCGTTTCTGGGAAGTAGAAAGTATGAAGTATAAGGTATGAAGAAAAAGCGCCCGAAAATGGCTTGCCCCGAGAGACTCGAGGGGAGCCATTTTCGCGGATTTTTTATTGTACCTGCGGAGAATACCCCGACCGCCGGGCGGTGGGGTGTGATCCGCAACGAATGGATGCGTCGGCGGAGCCGACTCTCCTACAACAAAGTGTTCCCCGATGCCTCGCCTCATACGTAGCCAGAGTCTTCGAGGGTACAGCTTGCTGAGGGGTACGGACGAGGCAAAACTTTATTTTTCAGGGTCTGATTGTAAGTTGTGAGTTGTTTGTTGTAAGTATCTGTGTTTAGGTGTACACTATCTGCAGTTATTCATTATTTTTTTATATAGTATGGATGGTTCTAAAATAAAAGGTTTTACACTCGTCGAGCTCTTGGTGGTGATTGCAATTATTGGTATCTTGTCATCGATCGTCATTGGGTCACTTAATGGCGCTCGCACTAAAGGCAATGATGCGGTGGTCAAAGCCGAGCTTGCTGGCATCAAGCCACATGCCGATATCTGGTATGACAATACCACCGTGGGTGGTACCAATGGCTCATACGGTGACAATACTACTGTTTGTGCGACTGATGGTAATGGCACGGTTACTGCCACGGGAATGTTTGCGGATGACAGTATCTTGCCGACCTTGGTGGATATCAAGAAGAACGGTGCTTCAGGATCAGTGGTAGTCTGTAATGTCAGTGATGATGGTCAAAAATGGGCAACATCGATTTCAGCACTGAAAAATGCCGAGACATCGTGGTGTGTGGATAATTCTGGTGCAGCTAGTCCAAACAAGAATGCGCAGGGGGGCATTTGTGTTTCGAATTAATTGTTGAAAAGGGAAAGCGGGGCGGCCGAAGGCCCCCCCCCGTTGCCGTTTTTGGTT
>JBBTSQ010000023.1:0-19762 GCA_038078755.1 Patescibacteria group bacterium | reverse complement strand
GTGTCGGGGCGCCGGGATTCGAACCCGGAGTCACTTGATCCCAAGTCAAGCATGTTAGCCGTTACACCACGCCCCGATATATTATTTTAATTAAATAACACGGAGTCATTCGCCTAGGCGAACATGTAGCTATTACACCACACCGATTATGTTATTTAGTTATTTCACCTAACCACTCCCTGCCTTTGCCCGTCTTCAACTCTCTTTCTCTTCTCATCGCCTCTACCCTCGTATTATATTGCTCAAAATAAATCACTGTAAACGGGCCTTTATTTTGGGTATATTTTCCGTACCCAGAATTATGCTGATGCAATCTTTTTTCTAGGTTATTTGTTTGACCGATATACACGTGTCCAGAAATTCCCTTGATTACATAGACAGTATACATCTTTTTAAATAACCCGGAGTCATTCGCCTAGGCGAACATGTTAGCCGTTACACCACGCCCCGATATACTTTTCGCAATCAAGACATCCTAACATAAAGCATCAAAAAAGCCCACTTACTTGGCCATTTTCAATATATTCTCAAGACAAGCTGGGAGAATGTACCACCCACTTGAACCATTGAGATGTCCGCCATCTTTAATCCAAGTAACTTTTTCTCCTAAATTTTCAGACAATTTCTCTGCATGATATTTCGGTACCACCGTATCAGTATCCCCATGAATGATGGCGAAGTTCTTCATTTTTGATTTGATTAAGTCAAAATCAAACGGTTTTTCCAAAAAATGTTCAATCTTTTTGTTTGAATTTTTTTCAAATGGCCCAGAGACAAGCACTGCTCCACAGACACCAAAGGTATCTTTTGCTGATTCGATATATCGCAAAATGGCTGGTACCCCGAGACTATGACCCACAAGATAGATCTGATCGGTCTTGTTTCCCTCGATATGTCTTTTGATCTCACCCACCCACTCATTAAGGATTGGATTGTCGGCTTTAGGCATAGCAAGAGCACAGGCATAGATACCATTCTTTTCAAGTTCACCCATAAGCCACGGCCGCCATCCACCATTTGGCCTACCCTCAAAGCCATGAACAATAAACACTTTTTTCATATATAACAGTATAGATTAAAGAAGACAAAAGAGACAGAGATCACAAAATCACATTCTCAAGTCTTTCCACTTTGGCTTTTTTGAGAGTGTAATCAAGATACACGGTCACCACATCAAATTGCCAGTCGACTTCCCTATCGCCGTATTTTGAAAAGAGATAGGTTTGAATCACTTTTCGCATTCGTTCGAGCTTTTTTGGATGAACATTATCTTCTGGACGATAGTGGTCATTGGGTGCTTGCCCTGCGTAGTTCGAAGCGCCAGCGGAGATGCGAAGTAGGGTTTCACGTGTAACCGAAAGGTTGGCAGATACGCTCTTAACCTCAATAAAATAGAGCTTTTTAGCCTTTTTTGCCACAATATCGATCTCTCCCCATGGTCGCAAGTAGTTGCGATCAATGATTTCAAAGCCTTTTTCAGAAAGATAGGTGCAAGCTAAATCCTCGCCCTTCTTCCCCACCTTTTGTTTCTCTGTTTGAGGCATATTTATCAATAAATCATAGCATGGGTGTTACACGCGAAAAAGGCTAAGTGTTTCATATGAAACACTTACTGTATTTCACTATTTTTGACCTATATAATTAAAATATCATTATTTATAGTCATATAATACCACTTTTGACCTTAAAAGGACATAAATTTGAATATGTCCTTTATGCACATGTACACAGAGTTATCCCCAGTTTCACTATTTTCCTGTGCGGGCACCGAGAATCTCCCGCGACTCAAGTCTCGCCGTCGCTCAACTTGGTCTGGGCACCGCCTCGCGGTTTGGCTTACTAGCCAAACATCGCTCCGGCGTTCGATTCCCGACGTAAGTCGCGCAGGTGACTTACTGTGCCCGCACATAAAAAAGCCCCTTTCGGGGACTTTTTTTCTGTGCGGGCACCGAGAATCGAACTCGGATCCCTACCTTGGCAAGGTAGTGTTCTACCACTAAACCATGCCCGCGTCAAATTTTCCTTAACTGACTGCAAAAATACATCCAAACAACAACGAGTATACTCGATTATTTGTTTTTATACAAACTTTGCACACATATCAAAAAGTCTGGAGCAGTCCAGATTTTTTGATATGTGTGCACCCGGTAGGACTCGAACCTGCAATACGACGTCCGAAGCGTCGCGTGATATCCATTTCACTACGGGTGCAGTAAATAACCTACCTATAATACTCGATTAATAGCTTTTGCCAAGCTAATACGGTCCGTAGCTCGGTTACGCCTCCAAAACTTACTCGTAAACACCCCTTGTATTCTGAATTTTTCTTGACCGTGTGTGCCGTTGGTTTATATATGGTTTTTTGAAACAAATCCCTTGGTACACCTACAGCCTGTGCCCAGTAATTTTCACAATTCTCATTGGCATAGAGCTCATGCATAAATAAACGGTACTTAAGGCATTCTTTTGGGTAATTAAAATATTTTTCAATCCATCGAATCATCATGCGCAGCATTTCTGGATCTGAATTAATAAATTGAAAACAAGATACTTTCTTGCCTCCTTCCGCCCAATACAAGCTAATTCCGAGTATAAAAAAGCTGTCGTGCTTGAATAATTCAAAGGATTTTTGGGCAGACTCGAACACAATTTTATCTCGGTCCAAACGTCTCCGGTGATTGGTGTTCGAAGCATTAATTCTTCCTATTAAAACTTGTTTGGATATTTCTGTGTCGAGCAAAAAAACTTCTTCTTCGGTCATTTGCACCCCGCGAAACCAACCAGAAAGAAGGCTTTTTGAAACGGGGATTACTTTACGAATTTCAGAATAGGTATAGCCCAATTTTCTCAATCGAATGGCCTCTATTTTATCTTGTACTCTTAATCTCATCTACATAACATATCACATATGTTCATATATGCAACAAAATACTAGAGTTATTGTATAAAAAGTAAATAAAGAGTAGAATATCTCCAATGAAACCGGTCAAAAATAGTAAAAACCCAACGAAAACCGTCCAATTTCAGATCCCGCCGGAGGTTTCACGTGTAACCGAAACACTCAAAAACGCTGGTTTTGAGGCTTTTTTGGTTGGTGGATGCGTCCGCGACCTGATTTTGGAACGAAAACCGAAAGACTGGGATGTGACAACCAACGCCACTCCCGAACAAATCACTGCACTCTTCCCAAAAACCTTCTACGAGAATAAATATGGCACTGTGGGGGTCGTGGATGAGGCCACAAGCGATGAAACACTGAAAATCGTAGAGGTGACACCATATCGAACCGAAAGCACCTACAGCGATTTTAGACGGCCTGACGAGGTGAAGTGGAGTGACAAGCTCGAAGACGATCTCGCTCGTCGTGACTTTACCGTAAATGCTATCGCGCTCAACAGTACTAAATCTTCAAAAACCCTTGCAAAACAAGACCTTTTTGATTGCACGATGGTTGATCCATATAAAGGACAAGAAGATATTATCAAAAGGACAATCCGCACAGTAGGGGAGGCAAAAGACCGTTTCAATGAAGATGCTTTGCGAATCATTCGAGCAGTCCGCTTCGCTACCGATCTCAATTTTGCCATCGCTACCGAGACCGAGGAAGCTATCCGGTTACACATGAAACTGCTCGAGCACATCTCAAAAGAGCGTATTCGTGATGAATTTTCAAAGCTGTTGATGACCAAAAACCCCATGATCGGCATCGAAATGTGTCGAAGACTGGGTATTTTGGAATACATGGTGCCGGAATTGCTCAAAGCGGTAGGAATAGAACAGAACCAAGCCCACGCCTACCACGTATGGGAGCATTTGCTCCGTTCGCTCCAACACGCCGCCGACAAAGGCTGGCCACTCGACATCCGCCTTTCTGCGCTCTTTCACGACATCTCAAAACCCGAAACCCGGCGCTTTTCACATGAAACAAAGCAGTTTACCTTCTATGGCCACGAGGTGGTCGGGGCACGGGTCACCCGAAAAATCATGGAACGGCTTCACTTTCCAGCTATTTTGACCGAAAAAGTCGTGAAACTGGTCCGTTGGCATATGTTTTTCTCCGATACCGAACAAATCACCCTCTCTGCGGTGCGGAGAATGGTGGCAAATGTCGGAAAAGAGCACATTTGGGATTTGATGAATGTCCGAATCTGCGACCGTATCGGCACTGGCCGACCGAAAGCAGACCCGTACCGATTGCGAAAGTACCACGCCATGATCGAAGAGGCGATGCGCGACCCGATTTCGGTGGGAATGCTCAAAATTGATGGTAAAAAGATAATGGAGGTTACACGTGAAACACCAAGCCCTCGGATTGGCTTAATACTGCACGCTCTTTTGGAAGAAGTGCTAGAGGATCCAAAGAAGAATACCGAAGAGTTTCTTGTGAAACGAGCACTAGAGCTTTCGAAAATCCCGCCAAACGACCTCAAAACACTCGGCGAAGCAGGAAAAGACAAAAAAGAGGAGGAAGATGAGAAATTGGTGACGGAATTGCATAAAAAACATAGGGTGTAGCTGGGGGGGGAGACGACAGACAACAGAGCACAGACACTAGACCAAAAAAACCCAGTAAAATACATAAGTCTGGCTTATGTATTTTACGTGCTCAAGTATTAAAAGATAGTACTGTATACAAAAAAACACCCCGCATTTTACTGCGGGGGCCCACTATCCTTGATTGTTTTGTGGGAAGGACCAATTTTTTTCCGCATGGTGGCGGCGCCTTTTGTGACCTAGACTTCTACTGTCGTATTCACATGTATACGTTAGCATACTAAAATTTAGTGTCAAGTCAAACTTATTAAACCTACCTAAACAAAAACCGCCTTAGAAGTGGTCCTTGGGGAAAGGGTACTTCGTTGGCGGTTTGTGAAAGGGTTCCACAGAGTGAGTCAGTGATCCTAAGGTGACACAATACTTGATGCAAAAAAAATTAAGAAAGCGTGGAAGTATGTGTAAAGCCTCAAAATCGGAACTCATCCAGAGAATCTTTCGAAACTAGGATGGCCGTCCTACCTGATCAAAGAACAATGGATTGAAGACAAGTGGGATGAATGTCTTTTATAATCCCAAGCGATTTGGAGATGTTTCGCTTGTTCTGGAGTCATTGTATCAAGCGTGTCTTTTATGTAAAGGACATATCTGTGGATAACTTATTTGCGCTGTCTTTTATGCGGAGTACACTTATATATGGAACAGTAAAAAACCTACAAACTATGAGTGCTCGCACATCAGGAAGGCACACTCGAAAAGAGGTGTGTCGGGTGTACAAAAATTTTCGTACACCTGACTGGCTCAAGTTGCTCCTTGCAGGTGTTCGTGAGAAATCACGCACCCTGCAAAACTGTCGCGATTAGCTCGTGACCCAATCGAAAACGGCGCCCTCGGACGCCGTTTTGTTTTTCCTTGCAACAAAATATCCGAAGGTGTATTCTGAATATGGAATTGAACAATCAAAAAAGAAAAATCTATGGGTGTACACGCCATGCCGGAAATCAAAGCCGAGTATCCGCATTTGGTTCATTACAATAGTCCCGAAGAAGTGGCCCGAATCCAACAATCCATCGATGAGAGTGAACGACAGCTCTTTGAAGCCGAAGAGGCTGAAGGAGCTCGTCAGGCATTGATTCCACCTCGACCCGTTCCCGACGGTGAGATCGAAGATATCATTTGGAAAGCGGGCCAATCCACAAAAAGGTGAACTTATGCGCATTACTGTACCACCTCCGAAACACGCTCCTCCTCGAATAAATGTCAAGCAATTATTCGCCGGTTTCATCCGTTACCCCACGGCAAAAGAACTAGCTAAAATTGCGAAAATGCTGGATGCGGCAGAAGCCCGTCACGAGAAGCTCGAACGCGAAGCTGAAGCTCGTGAAGCACGGATCAAACCGAGATCTGTCCCCGTAGCCGAAGCTTTGCGCTTGGCGAGATTGATTGGTGGCGACTTACAGCCACACTAAAACTTGCCCCGTTTTCTCAGAAGAGAAAACGGGGCTTTTTCTTTTTCATTCATAAATCATGAATCATGAATCCTATCTCATCTCAATCGAAACCGGGCAATGGTCCGAGCCAAAAACTTCTGGTAGAATCTCGGCGCGTTTCAAGCGAGGGAGGAGCGTAGGGGAGATAAGTACATAATCAATTCTCCAACCGACATTGCGGGCGCGGGCGTTGGCAAAATGCGACCACCAGGTGTAGTGGCCATTGCCTTTTTTGAAATGGCGAAACGTGTCTATGAAGCCGGCGTCAACAAAAGCCTGAAAACCAGCTCGCTCTTCAGCAGTAAAACCCTTGAGACCAACATTTTCTTTTGGTCGGGCTAAATCGTCGGGAGTGTGCGCCACATTTAAATCTCCGCAGAAAATCACCGGCTTCTTTTTTTCGAGAAATTTACAATATGCCAAAAATGCCGGGTCCCACTGCTTGTGACGAAGGGGAATTCGACTCAAATCATCCTTTGCATTTGGCGTATAGACTGTGACCACATAAAAATCTTTGAATTCGGCGGCGATCACTCGGCCTTCGGTTAAAGGGTCACCATACTTGTCGGCGCAGAGACCATATTTTTTAACAATCGCCTCTGGCAAACCGTTAATTATAGAAAGGGGCTTAGTTTTAGTAAAAATAGCCGTGCCAGAGTAGCCTTTTTTCTCCGCCGAATTCCAATATTCTTCGTAGTCAGGCAAATCGACTTCGGACTGGCTTTGTTGCGCCTTTGTCTCCTGCAAACACAAAATATCGGGCTGATATTTTTCGATAAATGGCGTAAATAATCCTTTTTTATGCACCGCCCGAATACCATTTACGTTCCATGAGATTATTTTCATAGGAGAAGTATAAGGTAAAAAGTATAAAGTATAAAGCTCCGACCTACACATCGGAACCCAGTCGTAGTCCCGACCCAGCAGGCGTCGGGATAGAAAGCAAAAACCCCCCGAAAATTGGTTGCCGATTTTCGGGGGGTTTTTGCTTTATACTTTTTACTTGGTACTTTATACTTTCCTGCTATGAAACTTCTTGTGAATATCCCGCAAATGCTTGTCGGTCACGTGCGTATACATCTGGGTAGTGTTGATCGACGCGTGGCCGAGGAGCGCCTGCACACTGCGCAAATCGGCGCCGTTTGAGAGCAGGTCAGTGGCAAAACAATGCCGTACCACGTGTGGCGTGACTTTTTTGGAAATACCCGCCTTGATCGCATAGTGCTTCACAATCCGCTCGATCGAGCGTTTGGTCAGTCGAAGCTCTTCGCCTTCCGCTCGTTCTTTGCCATCCACTTTTACAAACAATGCATCGTCAATATCTGTCCGTTTGTCGAGATAGGTAATCAACGCCTCTTTGGCGGCAGGGGAGAGGAAGACCACCCGCACTTTTTCGCCCTTGCCTCGCACCGAAAACTCGTCGCTCTTCAAATTAAGGTCGCGTGATAGAGAACACAGCTCCGACACGCGCAGGCCAGTGGAAAAAAGTAATTCAAGTATCGCTTTGTCACGCAAACTTTTGAGATCAGTACCGCTTGGCGCGTTCAAAAACCGAGTGAGCTCTTCGGTGGTAATCAAATCGAGATGCCGTTCACCGATTTTCGGCAACTCGATCATTTCGGGAGAAATGGTGGCCACTCCACGCTTGGCCAAGTATTTGAGAAATGCACGCAAAGCAATCAGGTGATACGCCTGCGTCTTTTTCTTCAGCGTGCCTTTGTTTTGCACTTGTCGATTGTCCTGTCGATTGAGCCAGAGGCGATATTCGCGAACACTATTTTCGGTAATATCTTTCGGTTGTTTAGCTTTGGAAAATTCCAAAAAACGCCGCAAGTAGTGATCATAATTTTCCACCGTCTTCACACTCCGCCCTTTTTCAATTTCCACATATTCCAAAAACTGCTGCTTAAGTTCGACAATGTTAGTTGAGGTGCTTCCCATACCCGCAAGTATATCAAATTCCCACCGAAATATTGTGCGACATCAGTCTAAGATGAAGATTTCCAACGGCTCAACAGGCCTGTTGAGCCGTTGGAATGGCTTCGTTGAGCCATTTCATAGCTATTGACAAGATGGGGGCTTTGGGTATATAATATACCCAGAAAAACCATTCATTCTGACTGGTTTCATTGGTCTTTGTAAACAACACGAAAGGAAAAACGGAATATGAAAAAACTAATTCTCCTCGTCGCCACATTCCTGCTCACCGCAGGGTTGGTTCAAGCAGATCTTCTTGTTGGTGGCTCGGCTATGCCTGCAACAGTTGCCGTCCGTCGCGCGATCATACCGATGATCAACATCACGTTTACCAACACGGTCAGTGAATGGATAACACCGACAATTCAAATTCAGAGAATAGGTAGTGTCCCAAATGACAACTTCGGGCGTATCGTGCTTTTGCGTGACGATGGCCTACTTGGATTCTGGGGCACTCCGTTCGACCTAAACCATCAAGCAAGGGTGAGTGGTTACCCGGTGGGTAACAGTGGAGGCAACAGTGCTTCGAGAACATGGACCATCGCCATCCTTATGTCTGATGACGTTTCAGAATACGTCGGGAAGACAGTGGGATTGAATGTCATCAGTATTGGGACGGATGCAACTGTCTCCGGTATTTTGCCGATTCAAAGCGCACTACACACAGTAAGCGAACTGGATCTCTGTGGAGATTTAAAAATCCGCAGTTCTTCACTTCTGGTGGATGCAAATGTCTCGATTGGGACGCCTTCTCAGGTCCTCGGCGGATTCGACCTTGTCGTTTCTCCTGCGGAAAGGATCAGTATCCCTTTTCTTGATGTTGGCATTGAAAGCGATTTCGGGGAAGTGTCGAAAATCACAAACCTCTACATTGTGGACGAGCAAAATACGGTTCTTGCTGGACCCGTCGATGTGAACACTGGTGAACTGATTAGTGGAAAAGTGGGAACAGCCTACTTCAATGACACAATCACACTCAATCCGGGAACCAATCGACTCTTGATCAAAGGAAATATTGGGAGCTCGTTCTTCAATATGGGCAAGATTCGGCTTAACATTGATCCGGCTCCGCTCCAACCCCAAGGACAAACCTATGGTTGGAAGTTCCTCTCAACGCAACGAGGTCCCGTATTCAGTAGCACTATGACCGCTCGCGGTCCGGCGCTCCGGATTCGTCCGGATCCGGCATTTCAACCTCAGAGGGTTTTTGGGGGGAGAGCGGGGGTAGTGATGGGACAGTTCATACTTGACGCTTCACAATCAAGTGAAGACGTGCGGGTGCCTGTGTTACAACTGTCACTCTCGGTTTCAAATGTCTATCCACTACACCTGACAAACTGCCGACTCTTCGATGGAGCGACAGCAGTAACTTCCAGCGCGAATCTCGTTAATCCGAGTGCGCCTGGAGTCGTCACATTTACCCTTGATGGCTCAGGTTTGGTGGTTCCGAAAGGCACCACCAAAACACTGACCCTCAAAACAATCACCATGTGGGGGATTGACATCGGTAGTGTGTCTTGGTCGGCAACATCGCCTCAACAGTATTTGGGAGTAGGGGTTATCAGCGCAAACGCTGCCAGCCTTACTGTTGATACAAGCGCTCTGATATCAGAAACTCGCCCGGCTAATTGGAGTGAAGGAAAAATCCTCTGGGTCAAAGATATTGGTCCGGGCGATCCTCTCTGGGTTGGCGCTGGGCCCTCAACGGTCGCCTCAGTCGAGTTCGACTGCGACCCGGCAAGGCGTTACAAAATCCAGGTCACGACTGACCTCAGGGTGTGGCGCGATGCGATTTCTGGAGCAGGCTTCATGCCAACAGATGCATCGGGCAAGATTGGTTGTTACACCTACTTCACCCGAACAAACGGATTGACCAATGTGTTCAGAGCCGTTGCCGAGTAGTATTGATCATTCGCACCCCACCCGCGTTCGCGCAGGTGGGGTTTTTCTATAGTTTTCCAAAAAAACCGAGTCTTTAGGGTCTGTTTTTGGTCATTTTCTCTCATTCATAAATCTTGAATCTAGATTCTTAATTCTACCCCTTCGGGTTGCAAAAATAGGGGAGCTATGCTATACTTGACCCACTATGATTTCAACAGTGAAAAAGGCAAAAATCATCAAGGAGGTAGGTGTCCACGACAAGGATACCGGCTCATCTGAAGTACAGGTCGCTATTTTGACCAAGCGTATCGAAGAATTGGCTTCTCACTTGAAGATTCACAAGAAAGACAATCACTCTCGACGCGGTCTGCTCGCTATGGTAGCCGATCGTCAGTCTCATATGAAGTATCTCGCCAAGAAAAACCCTCGCCGATACAACGCCCTCTTGAAGAAGCTCGATTTGAAGAAGTAGGAATTGATTCATGATTTACGATTCATGATTCAGGAAGTAGAACCTAAGAAAATCAAAGAATTTACTGATTTGAATGCGTGGCGAGAAAATCACAATCTCGTTTTAGAAATATACACAATCTCAAAACTATTTCCGAAAGAAGAGCTTTTTGGTTTGACCTCGCAGATGCGCCGAGCAGCGGTTTCTATTACATCCAACATCGCCGAGGGCTTTGGTAGACACGGATACAAGGAAAAGATACAATTCTACTACCTCGCCCAGGGTTCTTTGACAGAGTTAAAAAATCAATTAATTCTCGTTCGAGATATTAGGTATATTACGACCCAGACTTTTGAAAAAATTATTGCCCAGATGAACATCGCTCATCAATTATTACAGGGATTGATCAGTAAAAGTAAAACATTTTTATAAACTCACCTGTATTCTCTTTATTCATACATCATGAATCATAATTCATATATCATCTTATGACCGTCATTAAACATTCAGAACAACGCGTCGGTATCTTTATCGACACACAAAATCTCTATCACACCGCCAAAAATCTCTACGGAGCCAAGGTAAATTTCGGCCAAGTAGTGAAAGACGCCTTAGCTGACCGCGCACTCATCCGCGCTGTCGCCTATGTGATCACCACCGAATCGGGGGATGAGAAAAACTTTTTTGAAGCACTCGAGAAAGCGGGCATTGAAACCAAAACCAAAGACCTCCAGATTTTTGCTGGTGGCAGTAAGAAAGCCGATTGGGATGTCGGCCTTGCGGTGGATGCTATCAAGCTCGCACCCAAGCTCGATGCCATTATTTTAATTTCAGGAGACGGCGATTTTGTGCCACTAGTTGAATATTTGCAAATTCACGAAGGATGCCAAGTAGAAGTGGTGTCATTTGGTAAATCATCATCACTCAAGCTTAAGGAAGCATGCGACCAATTCATTGATCTCGATGAAAATCCTCGCAAATATCTGTTGGGAAGTCAGCGAGCCAACTACAGTAGTCGTCCTCCTCGACGGGCGATGCGCCAGGCACCAGCAGTACCGAAGACTGGACCGGCATTGCCTGCAAGTGAGCGTCCAGAAAGAGATATGTAGGAAGAGGGTATAAAGTATGAAGTAAAAAGTATAGTGAAAGACAAGACAAAACCTCCCGATTCCGACGTAGCCCGTCGAAATCGGGAGGTTTTAAAATGGCTCAACAGAGCCACCTAAAAGGCTAAGACACCGTCTTAGCCTTTTACAAAAATGAATACGACTTGCGTTTACACATCTTTTATGCCACCATCATCTATGGAACTCAAACAGAAAGATTGACCTATGAACCTCGACAAATTCAATATCGGTAAGGGTGCCGCGATCGGCGTCCTTTTTGGCTACTTCGTATCCCTGCGCTTCGGCCCGATTATCGGTGTCGTGCTCGGATTTTTGCTCGCCGTTATTACCACCAATGTGAAGGAGTGTATCCTCGCGATGATGGATGTGCGCAAAACCTTTCAGGATTTACGGAAAAGTATTCGCGAGGGTGTAGCTTGCTTTCGGAAGAAGATGGAAGATCCTCTCGAAAAAATCGTGGATGCCCTCACAGGATTTTCTCCTTTTATCTGGGTAGGGACATTGTTTTTCTGCATCGGAATACTTGAGAATGTGTATTTAGGTATTACTACTCATGTGGGAGGAAATGGTCCAAAAAATGCATTGTTCGTAAATGGCGCCTCCTTTGTCTGGCTACTGGTGCCCCTCATCACTTATGCTAGCTGGCCAAAAGCTCACGAAATCCATGCTAAATCCGGCCCACTATCTTGGCCGCTCTACAAGCTGTTTACTCTCGGCGCAAAAAAGATCGGCGAGTGGGCAGAGTGCCTATCAGCCAAGGAGATACCTTTTGCTCACACACTGACTGATGGAGTGGTGTGCCTCATCCCCGAACGATTCGAGTTATGGGATCGAGTGGCAGAGTGGTTTGAGCTTAACGTTGAGTCGCCAAACAAAGCCGAAGGTGTTCCAGTCGTTCGACCGATAAACATCTTCGCGGGATTGATCGCAAGTATCCTTGGTATGCTGGCATTTGCCATCATGCCCGTGATTGCACTCGTCGCGACCATACCGATCGTGGTCGTTATCGCAATCCTAATCCTCGATCTCTTCGTGATGGTCTTTTTGCGGATAGCGTGTAGCAAGTCTCTGGCGGCAGGTGTTGGAGCGGCGAGTGGCACGGCGCTTGAATATGCGCTATTCCCATCGTTCAATCCCATATTTGCCGAAGACTATTTGCGATGCGTGATTTTTATGATCATCGGTGCAGGCATCGGCATCGGCACTTACTGCTTGCGAAATTGGCTTGAAAAAATCCGGCCAGCTCCGGAAGCACGAGCTTGGTAGTTCTTTACGCAATCCTGAAGCGATTCACTCGCTTCAGGATTTTTCTATTATTGAAGAAAAAACCCGCTACAAAGTAGCGGGGGTGACTTTGGGCCACATTGCGCAATCAGCTTGATAGGCCTCCACCACCTCAAGATGAAGGGGGAGTGAGAAATGCCGAGTGCACCGCGCGCACTGGAGTCGCGCGGTACCGACAATATCCTTGCTTCGGGCCAATGTCGTTGAAAAACCAATTACACTGGCTCGCCATGCTACTGCGGCAAACAGTCGGAAGTCTCCGGCGCAAAAAAATGAAAACTTGTGGCAATGCGGACACATAAATTGCTCCGCTTCCGGCAGATCTCGGGTGGGAAGGATACCCCAATCAACCGTACGAGAATTATCCACGAATATTGATTTCATAAAAAGAAGAACGGTGAATTTCTGCGTAGAGTATAGCATATTGAAAAAAGAAAAAGCCCCGCTCGTCGGAACGAGCGGGGCTTGCGAAAAAATAACTCGCATTTGAAATCAGGGTTCCAACATAAAACTATGCGGAATTCGTGATTGTTTATTGCGTTCAAATTCAAACTCAAGGGCGAGGTCATAGAGTCGAGAACGGACCCGATCGGCAGTCATCCCTGAGCTACACAACTGTGTGCACTTGCCAAAAAACATCGCCCGAGCTTTCTCAAGGAAATACGAATCATCACCAAGATCAGACTCAACAAGATGCGGCTCGACAAGACTCAATCGATCCCAATCTGGAGAACCTGGGGCGACGACGTGCACCCATCCATTGATGTAGGCAATAACGTCAGCATAGTGTTGCACGAGCCAGTGACGAAATCGCAACCAGTCGTAGATACTATCCCATGTCTGACCATAGAGTCCGAGGACAAACCCCAAGTTAAGAACAAGTCCGTGCCTGCGACAATTTTCAAGTGTCTGGATCAACGGATGTCGAGCGGAAGGATGGGGTGTAAAACCTTCCTTCCCATCAACCCCCATATAAATCCAACGCACACCTATGTCTGCAAGAATCTTCGCTTGATCATCACTCATAACGTGCCACGCGTAGACCCGTTGTCCGAGTTTTACATCAGTCTTCATGGTCTCAAGAAACCATTCCGGTCGATTCTCCCAGACACTTTTGATAAAGGACCTATTGCTCCCCATATCATCATTGGTCTGATAGACCCGAATTGCCGGCGCGCCAGTCCACGGAATTGATGTTGCATAGCGGAATGCTTGATACATCAATTCCCAAAACTTTTTTCCATCGACGCTAGCAAATTGACTCGTGATGGTGCAATACTCACACGCTGATTTCTTAGCCCGAAGACGAGAAGTGCGGTAAGTGCATCCCAGCAACACTTCAGGTCCCACAAGGGTCCTGCCCACAAGGGAACCATCCACCATATCCATACCACTTTGATGCATTGGGGTCTTCGCGAGAAGGTCCCAATACAATCGAGGGTCATGTATTTCAAGTGGTAGTGTCGGATAGGTTGATCCAAGAACAAGAGGTGTAGACGATGTCTTGCGAGCACTCTCACCATCCCAATAATACAGATTGGGTATAGAGGAAAGAGGTGTTCGGGCAGGATCCATTACATGACTGATAAAAGCTGGTGCTGTAATTTTTCCATCTCCATAACACACGCTGATTTTTCTTTTTTCAGCGGCTATTCTGGCAATCGGACTTCCTTCAATGTTGAAGTGGTATCCTCCGACCAGAATCGGAATGTTGCGCGCATGTGCCCACTCGCACAACTTGACTCCAAGATGCCAGTACCCGCTCACCGGAACACTAAGAAGTAAGACATTAGTCTTGAGTGATTCCAATTTCTGAATCGTTTCATCCAATCCAAGAAGAACCATATCCAAGAGATGGCATTCCGTGAATGGATGAGATTGGCATACCGAGTATAGAACGGTTTGAGCGGCACACGGTGAAAAAGAAATGTTGTGACCATGCTCACGAAGACCAACAGAAACACAACTAACGACAAGTTTCGAAATCATAGAAACTCCTTTTAAGTTTGAATGTTAAGGTACTCAATCTTTCTATATATTAAAGTATCATAATTATATAAAAAGTAAAGACGTATGTGCGTTTCTGTCATAACATTAATTTGCTACACTAACATCATTACCCCTACTTTTAACCACACACATCGGATGCACAAAAAAGAATTCTCGACCGTCATTGGAGGCAAGACACTGACTGCAACCTTTAGCGACTTGGCAGAGCGTGCCAACGGCTCGGTGCTCATCCGCTATGGCAATACGGTCATCCTCGCCACTGCCGTGATGTCTCAATACCAAAAAGAGGGAGGCGACTTTTTCCCACTGACCGTCGATTTCGAAGAAAAGTTTTACGCCTCCGGCAGAATTTTGGGTTCTCGATATGTTCGCCGTGAAGGCAAGCCTTCCGACGAAGCCATTTTGTCGGGCAGAATTGTCGACCGCACCATTCGCCCCTTGTTTGATCAGTGGATTCGAAATGAAGTGCAGGTCATCATCACCGTGCTTTCAATCGACGAAGATGATCCGGATATTTTGGGCGTGCTCGGCGCATCGCTCGCCCTCGGCACATCGGACATTCCGTGGAACGGTCCCGTATCGGCAGTGCGTATTGTGAAAATGAAAGACAGCGGACACTTGATCGTAAACCCGACCTATGTCATCCGCGATGGCGCCAGTCCCGAATTTGAATTGGTGGCTTGTGGCAAAGATGGCAACATCACGATGATCGAGCTTGGCGGCAACGAAACTACTGAAGACGCGGTAAACGAAGCTCTGGAAGAAGCGTCAAAAGTCATCGAAGACATCCAAGTATTTCAGAAAAAAGTGATTGCAGAAATTGGCAAACAGAAAAAAGTACTACCGAAACCGATGCTTCCAGAAGGACTGGAAGCCCTCTGGCAGAAAGACATCGTGCCGATATGCGAGTCGTACATATTTAGCGGACTTCCGGGAGACGGCAAGATTCACGAACTGCTTTCGATATGGAAAGAAAAAATGGCAACTGCACTTCCCGACGTTTCTCCACACTCTGCAGAAAGTTTGTTTGAAGAAAAAGTAAATGAACTCGTCCATACTCACGCTATCGAAAAAGAAAGACGGGCGGATGGCAGAAAGATTGACGAAATCCGACCGCTCTTTGCGCAAGCGGGAGGAGTGTCGCCGACACTACACGGCTCCGGTATTTTCTATCGCGGCGGCACGCACATTTTGTCGGTGCTCACCCTCGGCGGACCAAAAGATGCGCAATTGATCGAAGGGATGGAAGAATCCGACAACAAGCGCTTTATGCACCACTACAACTTCCCCCCATTTTCAACTGGAGAAACCGGACGAGCGGGAAGTACTAATCGCCGAATGATTGGTCATGGCGCATTGGCTGAAAAAGCGCTCTTACCGATTATTCCAGATAGATCAGCATTTCCATACACTATCCGCATTGTGTCTGAAGCACTTTCTTCCAATGGATCCACCTCGATGGCGAGCGTCTGCGGATCGACGCTCGCCCTGATGGACGGAGGTGTGCCAATCAAAAAGCCGGTCGCTGGTATTGCGTCGGGATTGATGTTGAGCAAAGCGAAATCCACCTTCGGCGGAATAAAGTATAAATATAAAATTTTGACCGATATCCAGGGCCCAGAAGATCACTATGGCGATATGGATTTCAAAGTGGCAGGGACGAAAGACGGTATCACTGCTATCCAAATGGATATTAAAGTGGGAAGTATTCCACTTTCGATTTTGAGCGAAGCGTTTGAGAAAGCAAAAATCGCGCGACTGAAAATTCTGGAGGTGATTGTGAGTGCCATCGCTTCGCCTCGCGCTGATATCTCTGCCAAAGCACCAAAAATTATCGTGCTCCACATTCGCCCAGATCAAATCGGAGGCGTGATCGGCTCGGGAGGAAAAGTGATTAATGAAATTAAAGATTCCACTCGAGTGGATGCGATTGATATTGAAGACGACGGCACAATATTTATCACCGGCAAAGACGGCACCGCCGAAAAAGCCCGCGCCAGTATCGAAGCGCTCACACACGAGTATGTTCGGGGTGAGCGATTTACCGGAGTGGTGGTGAAATTGGTTGAGTTTGGCGCGTTTGTGCGGATCGCTCCGGGAACGGAAGGATTGGTACATGTGTCTGAAATCGCGCCATTTCGAATTGAGCGAGTATCTGATTTTTTGAAAGAAGGGGATCAGGTGCCGGTGATTATTAAAGAAGTAGATGAACGAAAACGATTGAGCTTGTCGATAAAATTAGCCGACCCAATGTTTATCAAACCCAAAACGCCTCCGAGCACTCCTCCTCAAAAGCCCGAAGTACCCTAAAATTTGCTGAAGCAAATTCGGGCGACCACATACAGATGTGGTTTAGCCGAAAGCCTAACTTCCTTCATATCATCCATCTTTGATGAGTGTGTCTCAAAGATGGCGCCGTACGGTGGCTCAACTTAGCCCCAAAAGGGCTGAACGGCTCACTGGTTTTGGGACAAAACCAGTGAGCCGTTGAAAAGAGCCCACGAAAATTACAGCAATTTTCGTGGGCTTTTCTCCATTAGAAATTATAATTTAGGAATTTCTCCATTCTGATTGTGAGTTGTTTGTTGTAAGTTGTCAGTTTCCTGTCTGTCGTCTGTGTTCTGTTGTCTCTTGTCTATCTTGCTTTCTTGCTTCTTATCTTCTGCTCTGGCTTCTGATATACTTCCCCTATGGACGAAGTACCTCCTCAAAAAATGGGTGGCATCAGTGATTTAATCCGTGTACCAGGGCAAGAGCCCGTGCGACCACCAAATCCCTTTGCCCAGAAAGCATTTGAATCGGGCGGAAATACCCCACCAAAGCCCGTAGGCCTTAGGCCAATCCGCACCTACGAAAGTGACGTGGCCGAATTCGTGCAGGTCGGCAATATGTCGGTGTCAAAAATCGCCCTCGCCGAACAAGACCGCAAAATCAAACGTGATCAAATAGAGCGGAGCGATATACCGACCGACAATTCGCGCAAAATTATCGCCATCTCAATATCGGTATTGCTTTTTTTGGCCGCGGGAAGCATCGTTGCGTATCTATTTTTAGACAGACCAGAAGCTTCGACCTCGATTCGAGTCGGTACCACCCAAGTCAAGACCATTATTTTAGCTGATGTTCAAAAAGAGCTCGATACGAGCATCATCGAGCCGACTCGTTTTAAGGAAGTGTTGATAGGTGAGCGTAAAGTAAGCTCATTGCCTCTCGGCAAAATTCTCACACCGTTTGCTACCAAAAAAGAAGGGCAAGCAACCGTGCTGGTGCCGGTAGATCAGTTTATGGATATGGTGGGACTGCGAGTAGGCGCACAATTGTCGCGATCACTCGATCCTGAATTTATGTTTGGTATCCACTCCTATGATGGCAACCAACCATTTCTTATTTTAAAAACTCGTTCATACGGAAGCGCCTTCACCGGCATGCTCGAATGGGAAAACCGACTGGCGGATGATGTGCGCGACCTCTTTTTTGACTGGCCGGTCGGTACACCGGTGCCGACTCTCTGGAACGATATGGTGTTTGAAAACAAAGATCTTCGAGTGCTCCGCGACAGTACCAAAATCCGCCTACTGTATTCTTTGATCGACAAAAATACGATCGTGATCACCACCAATGAGCAAACTTTCAAAGAAATCTTGAGTCGATTCTATTCGGCGAGTTTGGTGAGGTAAAATGGAAGTATAAAGTAAAAAGTATAATGAAAAAGATGCCCTCGAAATTGCTCCGCAATTTCGAGGGCATCTTTTTAAGAATTTCTTATCCCCCTTTATACTTTATACTTTTTACTTTCTACCTCCCTCTTGGTATACTTACTCTATGAATACCGACCATTTCAAAAAACTACTCGAAACGGAACTTATAAAAGTAGAGGGGGAACTTAAGTCTGTAGGGAGACGCAATCCAAATAACCCAAATGACTGGGAGGCGACACCAAAAGCGTTTCAAGCAGACAGTGCGGATCGTATGGAGGTCGCCGATTCAATCGATGACTACGAAGACAATACTGCTATCTTGAAAGACCTTGAAATTCGTTACAACGAAATCAAAACCGCGCTTGAGAAAATCGACGCTGGCACTTACGGCACCTGCACTGTGTGCAAACAACCGATCGACCCAAAACGTCTCGAAGCCAACCCCGCCGCCTCCACCTGTGTGGAACACGCTAAATAAAATCTTCCCGTCGGGGAAGATTTTATTAATTTCTAAATTATAATTTCTAAATCAGAAAAGATACTTTGATAAGTTTTTAGAAATTAGGAATTAGCACTTAGAACTTTCTCTACTTTATGTCCTTTTCCAAGGTTTACAGCGCACAAAGCACCCTTCTTACTCCGCATATTATTGATGTCGAAACTGACCTCTCAAAAGGTCTGAACGCCTTTATCATTGTCGGTCTACCCGACAAAGCAGTGGGGGAAGCCAAAGACCGAATCTCTGCTGCTATCAAAAACGCTGGTTTCACCTCACCCAAACAGAAAAACCAAAAAGTAGTGGTATCACTCGCACCCGCCGACTTGAAAAAAGAGGGTCCAGTATTTGATGTGGCTATCGCCCTCGGCTACCTGCTCGCCGCCGAAGATATCGTCTTTGATCCAAAGAAGAAATTATTTTTGGGTGAGCTATCACTCGATGGCTTGATCCGCCCAATCACAGGCACTCTCCCGTTGGTAGAGGAAGCTCGAAAAAAAGGCTTCACTCAGGCTTTTGTGCCAAAAGAAAACGCCGAGGAAGCGGGATTGATTTCAGACATCGAAGTATTTGCGGTCGGGACACTCGATGAGCTCATCTCCCATCTTGATCAAAAGTCAAAAGATGAAAAAGCTCTCTCTGCAAAAAGCGCTCGGGGAACATTGTCACCCATTCCTAAAACAAAAATCTCCACACATTCAAAAAACGAGCCGATTGATTTTTCAGATATCAAAGGCCAAGAACAAGCCAAGCGGGGACTGGAAATCGCTGCGGCGGGCGGGCACAACATCGCACTCTACGGACCACCGGGCACCGGCAAAACCATGCTCGCAAAAGCCTTTACTGCTATACTC
>JBBTSQ010000022.1:0-1714 GCA_038078755.1 Patescibacteria group bacterium | reverse complement strand
GCGGCGCAGTCGAGGGCGATAGCGATTTCTTTGCCAGGTTTGTAGCCAGCCTTACTGATTGCTTCTATAATCACCTCGAGAGCAGACTCATTTTTGCCAAGTGATGGGGCAAACCCGCCTTCATCGCCGACTGTGGTGGCGAGCCCTTTATCATGCAAAATCTTTTTTAAGGTGTGGAAGATTTCAACACCAGCGCGCAAGGCGTGAGAAAAAGAGGGGAGACCGACCGGCATAATCATAAACTCTTGGAAGTCGGTAGACTTTTCTGCGTGTTTTCCACCGTTTAGAATATTCATCATTGGGACAGGGAGCCGGATCGGATTTTTGGTCTTTGCGATTTGACTAAAATACTTCCAGAGCGGAATATTTTTTGAGCGTGCGACTGCGTGCGAGAAAGCCATCGACACGCCGAGGATAGCGTTGGCACCGAGCGCGCTTTTGTTTTTGGTGCCATCAAGCGCTATAAGCGCGTTGTCGAGCGAACGCTGATCAAATGAATTACCCTTTTTGGTAATGGCTTTTGCAATAGTGGTGTTTACATTTGTTACTGCTTTTGTCACTCCTTTGCCGAGGAAGCGTCCTTTGTCGCCATCTCGGAGCTCGACTGCTTCGTGACTTCCGGTCGAAGCTCCCGATGGTACCGCCGCTCGTCCAAACGATCCGTCGGTGAGGGTAATATCGACCTCAACCGTTGGGTTGCCTCGGGAGTCCAAAATTTCTCGCGCTACTACTTTTTTTATTTTATGCATGGTATGAAATATTACGGGACTTTCCCAAATGGCGCACTTCTTTGTTGCTTCGCTCCGAGACTCCTTCACCATATATGAATATGGCTCAGTCGCTTCTCACTCGCGTCTCGAATTGCATCCATTTGGAAAAGTCCTAGACTAATTAACTTTTTCAGATGAGGAAACAGTATACGATGTTTGAAGAGATGAATCCACTTGAAGCTTTAGCTCTGCACTCGTATAATGTACGCATTAATAGTAAATCATGATTATATGGTAAAACTCACACAATATAAGAATACCGATCTCGGGCTATTTTTAGTGCGATTGGGGATTGGGTTGGTATTTATTATTCACGGTTGGATGAAGCTCTCTGATATGACAGGCACTTTGAGTTTCTTTGTAGACATGCTTCATGTCGGCGCGTTCTGGGCGTATCTGGTAGCATGGGTCGAATTTTTGGGCGGTTTGTCGATGCTCCTTGGGGTGTGGACATACTGGACGGGGGTGATTTTGGCAATCAATATGGTGTTTGCCATTGTGTTGGTCAAGGTCGGAAAGGGTTTTGCAGGAGGATATGAATTCGATTTACTTCTCTTGCTTGCATCACTCGCAATCGCAACGGTTGGTCCAGGGAAATACACGGCTGAATCGGTGTTGCCGAAGAAGGGGTAGGGGGTAGATAAACTAACAACACACAATTTACAACTCACCATCAGAAAAGAAAACTCCCCCGATTTTGCGCCCCTCGAATTCCTCGGGGCAAGCAAAATCGGGGGATTAAGTTAAAGGCTCAACCCAACGGGCTATTTAGGGTTGAGCCTTTAACCTAATTTTGACCAAAAAGCGCTAAAAATGAGGTGGTGAAAAATCGTGTCAGTATTTTCCAAACGGCCTTGCAGTAGAGCCACAGAATGCTTGAACGGCTCACTTCCGCACGCCCTGCGGAAGTGAGCCGTTCAACACTTCTGTGTTCCAGTTGAGCC
>JBBTSQ010000021.1:0-2894 GCA_038078755.1 Patescibacteria group bacterium | reverse complement strand
GATAATTTCCCAAACGGCGTTGTGGTGTAGCCACAGAATGCTCGAACGGCTCACTTCCGCACGACCTGCGGAAGTGAGCCGTTCAACACTTCTGTGTTCCAGTTGAGCCGTTTTTTGGCAAAACCACCAAAAAACGGCTCAACCTCAAACTGAAATCCTCTTTCAAAAAGATTGACAATCGTCCGGGAAAGCGTACTATCAGTAGCGGAACAGTTGGGCTAAAGCCTCGTGCTTTTGCTCAAAAACTAAATCAGTTGAAAGAAAGGAAGAAAAAATGAACTCATTGACCCAGCGGATTTTCACCTGCGCTTCAATCGGCGCAATCTTCACCCTGCTCGCTTTGGCTTCTGGGGCGAACTATTTTTTGGTCGCCCTGGCTTTTGCCTCGGGCACGGCGTGTGCCTGGATTTTTGCCGATCCGAAAGGGTTCTTGGTCGCGTGCAAAGAGCGTCTCTCCAAGATGAAAATGGATCTTCGTAAACGGCAGACTCCTTATGAGAAGCGGATGTCGCGACTTGAATTGGCCAACGTACGCAGTGGTCTCTGGTGCTGCGGAATATTTTTCGGACAGTCGGTGGTTTTTGGATCGTTGTTTGGGTATGCATTTTACCCGTTCTCCGCCACGGGTACTGTGAAAGATCCCGGAGTTCTCACTCTTGGGTTGGTGTGGGCAATCCCAGTATACATCCTTCTCACGGTGTGGCTCTTCAAACAAGATGAGGGTTCTCATTCGAAAATTGCTCAGCCTGGTCGCGAGAAATTTATCCGGGATATTCGATGGTTCCGATGGATGACGAGTAAGCTCAATTCTTACGAATGGCTTCCGTTCTACGTTCTCGGCACAATCAAGGTTCTCGCTAGAATTGTCGAGTCTATTCCGAAAATCATCGGCTGGTTCTGGCGACACTTTGTTGCACTGATGAAATCGGCGCATACCGAATGGCGATTGGTCAGTAGCACCTGTGTCTGCTTTGGGATGGTCATCGGCTACGCTATCGGTCTCAAAACCGATTCACTCATGCTCGGCACTCTTGCAGGTGGTGCGGGCGGAGCATTCTTTGTGATCATCGATTGGTTTGTCCTATCGGTCGCGCTCGGCTGGCGCGAAAAAGCCCCAAGCAACTGAATCAGTTCTTTACGCAACTGCGCGGATGTATTTCCGCGCAGTTTTTTAATGCAAAGAAGAATTCCTACATACAATGATTCTATACGGTCGTATCAAATCGCTGTATGGGGTATTTTTTGTGATGATTATCTTTACTGTCATTTTAACTTTATGCAAAGAAAAACCCCACTACAAGAATGTGTGGGGCTGAAAATTGTCATTTGCCTGCGCTGTATCTGTCAGCGCCTTCGGATATCATTGCCTTATCGGCGTCGGTCATCTTTTCGACGCTAAAATCTGCGTGAAGAATATATTGACCAAATGAGACTTTGCAGGAACCGCTGTCGTATACTACGACAGCCTCACTGAAAGTGAAAAATTTTCTTTGGCCATTGACCTTCATGAGATACTTAGGGAATTGATTGGGAGCTTCCGCTTTCGCCGGCAGATGATTGGTTCTCCGAGAGAACGCACTAGGCATTCTCTCACCTAATTTTTGGAATACGCCATCCCAAAATTTATCCGTTGCTTCTTTGCTCGGACGAATAGCTGGGGGTAATCCAGTTTTGCTGGATTTACTATTTTTTCGAGGTTTACTCATACGAGGCCTTTCTATTTAGTGTTGAACGAACGTTCCCAAAATCACTCTATCATAGGAATTACGATTTCCGCAAACCTTTGCTATTTGGGGCGGGGGCATACTTTACTTGACATATATTATTATATGTGTATAATAGATGCAGGAGTACTTTTACACCCAACGTGTATCTCGATAGCGATTTCGCTGGAAATTATTACTTTTTCTTGCAAAATCGCTATCGAGACGATGGCCATTTGGAAATAATTTCAAATGTATCCTGAGACAGGAGAAATCAATGAGCAAAAACAAGTTGGAAATTAGCACATCAGTAATGCGAGCAATTGAAATGACCCGAGATGCCATCCGTGAACTTGCAGGTCGGGACTTGAGATGGATGCAGACTGATGTCATCACGGGAGCAATTCGAGACGGCCGCAATTGGGAGGCGCTTAAGTCGTCAGGTATTTTAACTGAAGATTTGCACTCCATTGAACATCTTCGGACTATTCGTATTGAGGCCTATGTAGATGTGTCTCATACTGGTCAGACGAATTCAACTAAAGTAATTGCTGTATGTGAACTCTCTGATTACGGATTCTTTGATCTTGAACCTGTATCCGTGTCTGTTCAATATTTTGGGAGGACAGGACGATTAGATTACACCAGACATCGGGGTGTGGCGAGTAGCCTAGTCTTTTTCAGGTTTGTTCCTGTGGTTGCACCACTGACTCAATAAAAGGGTCTAATCTTTCACTAACGCTATGTCGCAAGACCTCTGGCGTTTTTTTATAAGCCAGAAGCTACCTCTTTAGTCCTTTCAAAAAATCCGAGTAATTCATTTCTTTTTTGCCTTCGGGGATGATGCGGAGGATTTCGAGAGTTTTGTTTTTAAAAATAGCGCTTTTAATGATAACGCGCACTTGCGAATCACCATTTTTTACGAAAAAATAGGTGCCAGGCCATGGGGTGTAGGCTTTGATTTTAAGAAAGTTTTGGTATGGGTCGCTCGAAAGACTGATCTCACCATCGGCTTTGGTGATCATGTGGGTGGAGGTCGCTTCGGCTTCATCTTGAGGAGTTGGCGCCACTCTACCCGATAGCCAGTCGGGAAGTGCTTTGACGAGTATCTCGACTGCTTTTTTTGCAGAGATAGTTTTCAGCTCGGTAGTGGTCACCGGCCATTCAGTCAGGTTTAATTTTTCTTGTGTC
>JBBTSQ010000020.1:0-6526 GCA_038078755.1 Patescibacteria group bacterium | reverse complement strand
TGGATATAACTGCGGACTTCTAAGCCGTAATTCGTGGTTCGATTCCACGCGAGGGTACAAAATATGCGGAGCAGATTTTGTATTGCGTGGAATCGAACAGGAAAGGGGTCGGGAAAACACTTGTTTTCCCGTGGAGGAAGGAATGGGAAAACCGTGGGTTTCCCAAGAGTGAGATAGCGAAGCGTCCACGCGAGGGTACAGAATATACAGAAAAACCCGCAACAATTTGTTGCGGGTTTGCGCGTTATATTTTTTGTAGTTTCATTATCGACCTCTCCAAATTTTTTCGGGCGGTATTTTCGTATTTGTCCCAAAAATATTTTGTAGAATAGATCGACGGCCTATTTAGAAAGGACTGAAGAATCTTTGATCGGCCCGCACAGAAATCAGCTTGCGACACCCAATCATATTCTTTGCGAATCCCAGTTTCGTAAGCATCAAACTCCCTTTGGGTTTTTCCAAGGATCATAAGATCCAGATCTACCAAAAGAGCGGCGAGCTGATCTGTTGGAGTCACAGTGTGCTTGGTCAACAAAATAAGGTCACTAACTTGTTTGCCAAGTGTAGCAGACAAACCAACCTTTCTGATCTCTTTTTGAGCCAATTTAGCACTCTGCTCTTCATTGTCCGTTGCTTTCGTTTTGTAGATGGCATCATGAAACCAAATCGCCAAAGCGAGAGCTGGACTAGTACTATTTACCAGCTCGAGTTCATCAAGCATGGCGACAATATGCGTCAGATTATGATAAGCACGATGAGGCTCGTTATAACGGCTCAAAAGGTTATTAAGTGCGGTGTCCATTCCCGCAGGATTTCCCAACATTGCTACAACCTTAGACCAGTGGGCGCGTGCTTTAGCGAGAATGAACTTTTCATTAAGCTTCATAACCACTAGGGCTGGTACAGAACGAGCAACTTGATCTTCCCAACCTGGATCGACGCCAACATGGCTTTTCACCATACTGGAACTTATATGCGAGAGGTTGGGTAAGCAGGGGACCCATATGGTCTCAATGCGGGGACAGATTCGCCGGTTCTCTTCAGCTAAAGTTTGCTCTGATTCGAGATCTGTAGAATTTCGTAGACCTCGAATAATCACCTGCGCACGGACTGATTCGGCGTGCCTTACAACGTATCGACCGACGCACACGTCAATCATCACATTTGGCAAATGCGCCGTCGCTGACCGTGCCATATCTACTCGTTCGTCGGCAGTAAACGCATATGTCTTTCGAGAGTCTACTGCTACCAAAACGACAAATGTATCGTAGAGTGGCGCCATTCGCTCGATGACGTTGATGTGACCGTTAGTGATGGGATCGAGACTTGCCGCATATACGGCTTTTCGTGTTTTCATTTTGTTCCTTTCTATTGTCTATACGCTATGCTATTTGCATGATTGCGTAGCATCTTTCTGATTTTTTCTAATCCGATTTCGACACTCATTTCTCTCCGAGCAACTCTTTCGAGCATGGTGTGGCCGGCACTTCCTTTGCAAAAGAGTCTCGCTGTTTCTCTCACCACTTCCTCTTGGGCATCAGCGATATCTTTCATTCTCCGATAGGGATTATCTGGATCAAAACTTGAGAACATAAGGGGCTCCTTTCCTTGTTAAAGTACATTTCTTGCGCCAGTTTACGGGTTTGACAGATATAGTCAATTGTGTATAATAGCGATTATACAAATAGAATATCTTTCATATGCAAGAACCAAGAAAACATCTTCTCGATCTCGGCCTGACTGATTCAGAGATAACTGTCTACCTTTCCATGATTTCTGGCACCCGTACAGCACGAGATTTGGTCAAAATGACCGAATTGAAACGACCGACAGTATATTATGCATTAGGATGTCTTGAAAAAAGAGGTTTGATTAGTAAAACAGGATTGGAGGGGGATAAACGATTTTCTCTTGAGCCTCTACAGCGATTGTCTACGCTCGCTGAAGAAAAAGCATCAGATGCCAGACAGCTTAAAAAGACTGTCGATGACATGGTCTCTTCTCTCGAATCTAAATCGCTATCAATTAATTCTCGTCCAACGGTAGCTTTTTTTGAAGGCAGACAGGCGGTAAAACGGGTGATTATGGATATGTTGTACTGCAAAGATCTAGAAATCAATTCGGTCGCTCCGGAAAATAATTTTTTCTGGCAGATTGGTTGGGAGTTTGTGAAGTTGTTTGTAACTGAAAGAATGAGGCGAGGTATTAAAACCAAAAATCTTTGGGATGCACACATTGATCAAAAAATAATCAAACAATATTATCAGCCTCTTTCTGAGGTGCGTATATTGCCGAAAGTGATGCGAGGAACATTTCAAACTACAGTCTTTTTGTATGATGATAAGGTCTTGTATGTATCCTCGGTACAAAATAGTTACTGTGTACTCATTACTTCTCAAGAACATAAAAATACTATGCAGGCATGGTTTGATGGGTTGTGGAGTGTATCGATGCCACATCGTAACACTAAGGTGTAGCTGTGTGGCCAGTTGTGGATAAGATAGTTTTCGGTCATTGTCTGTGGTCACGGATATTTTGTTCGCCGTCGCTCACAAAATTCCTCGAAGCCTCCGCCGGCACGATTTACTAATCGCCTGACTCGTCTATTTTTCTTGCTAGAAAAATATGACTCCGTCTCGCACATGTATCAAAAAATCTGGAGCAGTCCAGATTTTTCTATCATGTGCACCCTGCAGGGCTCGAACCTGCGACCCTCTCAGTGTAAATGAGATGCTCTACCAACTGAGCTAAGGGTGCAAACTTACTACTTGGGTACAATAGCGTATTTGGAGTTATTTATCAATTAGCGATTCCATTTTTGACCTTAGTGGGTTATCATTAAAACTTCTTGGTTGTGTGCAATTTTGACCCAGTAGATGATTCTACTGAATCAAGTGCGCCAACCAAGAAGTTTTAATTGTATGATTTCTGAAATTGAATGTGTTATATCCGGTCGAGTGCAGATGGTAATGTTTCGCGATTTTGCTAAACGTACTGCCGACAAGCTCGGCTTGACCGGTTTTGTTGAAAATCTTTCCGACGGCACCGTCCATCTGGTGGCGCAGGGAGAGCGAGAAATGCTAACCCGCTACATTGATCAGTATCTCAAATCTGGCCCCACCTTTGCCAAAGTGGCATCGGTTAGGGTAGAGTGGAAGACTCCGGTTGAAAGCTATCCCGATTTCCGTATTCGTTTTTCTGGCTTTTTCGACCGACTATAAGTATTCCTCTCGTATCTTTTATTTTTTCTTACTTCATAAATCTTGAATCATGAATCTGGCTTCTATTCCCCAAAGCATCGGCATCATTATGGACGGCAATCGGCGCTGGGCAAAAGAGCGCAATTTATCAACCCTCGACGGTCATCGCGCGGGCTATGAGAAGCTCAAGGAGGTTGTCCGCTGGGCGAGTAAAGCGGGAGTGAAATACGTCACCGTGTTTGCTTTTTCCACCGAAAATTGGCTTCGTGACAAAAAGGAAGTATCGTATTTGATGGATTTGTTTAGTTGGGTGCTTGAAAATGAGATTGCGGAGATACACAAAGAAAATATTAAGATGCGTTACATTGGAGACTTGTCTCGATTATCTCCGAAATTACAGAAGTTGGTGGCTAGTGCTGAAAAGAAGACTGGTAAAAATACGGGCGTGACTTTGGTGTCTGCTGTTTCGTATGGTGGGCGAAAAGAAATTGTTGACGCGGTCAATGTCCTCCGTGCCAAAAAGACCAAGGGTGATATTACCGAAGCTGATTTTTCGAAAGCGCTCTATACGCACGATATCCCAGACCCCGATTTGATTATTCGCACCTCCGGTGAGATGCGTACTTCCGGATTTTTGCCGTGGCAGGCGGTCTACAGCGAACTCTTTTTTGTCAAAACTTTTTGGCCAGCATTTTCTAAAGCAGAATTCACTGACATCTTAAAACAATTTGGTGCTAGACAACGCCGTTTGGGGAGGTAGGATAGGGGGATGGATATCGCTCTGATATATGAAGACAAGGATGTGCTGGCGTTCAACAAGCCGTCAGGTCTTTTGGTGCATCCGGATGGCAAGAGTAAAAAGACGGCATTTTCAGATTGGTTGCCAAGCGCTTTTTCGGAAACACGTGGAGTGGGTGGTAGCGTTGACCTCGCGTCGGGAGGCACGGCGGAAAGAAACGGCATTGTGCATCGTCTGGACAAAGAGACGTCTGGTTTGATCATTGTGGCTCGAAATCAGCAAGCCTTTGATTTTTTGCAGAAGCAATTTGTAGAGCGAACTGTGTCCAAAACCTATCACGCTTTTGTGTACGGAGAGATGGGAGAAGAAAAGGGAGTGATCTCATTTCCCATCGGTAGAAGTCGCAGTGATTTCAGACAGTGGAATGCAGAAGGGGATACTCGCGGACAAATCCGACCAGCAGAGACGGAGTACAAGACGCTGATTTCCAAGAAAAACTTTTCATTTGTGGAAGTGAAGCCAAAGACCGGGCGGACACATCAGATTCGAGTGCATTTTAAGGCCATCGGACACCCCGTTGTATCAGATAAACTATACGCATCAAAAAATCCAAAAGGACTAGGTCTTAGTCGACTTGGTTTGCATGCCTATACTATCGAATTTACCTTGCCAATCGGTCGGAAAATTATGCTCAAAGCGCCGTATCCCGAAGATTTCAGTTCAGCGCTCGAACAATTAGCATTGGGGGTAAAATAGTCTTATTTTTAGGTAAATCAAAGGCAACGGCTCACTGGTAAACCAGTGAGCCGTTGCCTTAAAGTATCCATATCTAGAGCCGTACTTTTGCTTTTTGGCAAAAGTACGGCTCTATTAGGCATTCTTCTGAAGTCAAAAATCGCTTGACAAATATAATCAAAGGGTATATAATATACACAGAAATCAAGTACCTTTACAAGAGGACTACATAGTGTCCACCACAGCAGAAAATCCGCATATAACTGACACATTGTGTCTCAGGTAAAAAATGTTGATTTTCTGCTGTGGTGGACCTCAATCACCAGGCATAAACCGTGTCGAAAGACACACAAAGAGAAAGATACCTGACCATGAATAACATGCTCAGAGCCGCGCTCCGAAAAAATCTCGGACTGCGACAACAGTTGGAAAAAAACCTCCTTGGTGACAAGGGGAATGAGTGGGAAGCGGAGCTCAAAAAATTTCTCCGCGGAGAGATTTGTTGGGCTCCCAAACCAAAGGTTGCAAAGGTTAAGGCCGGCACACTCACTGACATTCCCATTGTCCATGACGATTTGACCCATGTCAGCACCTTCGAGGTCGAAGTCTCCCAAGACTTCAGCTTGGATGGGTGCCCACGCACCGGCTTCAGCTACTGGAACCAAAACACGACCGATGCCAACTTCTCCCGCAGCGCTCTTGTCCCAGGGAAGAAGTATGCGGCTGAAGTCTATCGGCTCAACTGTGGCAAGGGCTCGCAGTCGCTGGTGGACATCGGCTTGGCAAACAAGCGTGTCCTTGGCGGCGCGAGGGGCGGAGCACTGCTCTGCAGTCGTTACGGAGACAAGCTCCCCAAAGATCGCTGGGTCGTCGCCATTGATGAAAAGAAGAATCTTTGGCGCGACTCCGGCGATGCGGGGGTCCCGCGCTTCGGTTGGGGCGGCGGGGGTTGGGGCTTCGGCCTCGACGACTGGTCGGATGACTGGGGTGATGGCCACTGTGTCGTGTTCTTCCGCGAGTTGAACTAGGATACTTGTCTCTTTGCTCTTGAGCTTTGACACTTGGATCCTTTGTCCTCGGGCACTTTGAAAAAGGTGTCCGGGGATTTTTATTTGATATACTGTATTCGGATAGTAGGCAATGAGTGCACGACTACGGTTTTGTACCGCCGAATTCTAAATATACTTGATAGAGAATTACAGAGAGTACGCTTTCTGGAAGAGTTATCTTGTCTATTTCAAAAAATGAAACATTCGGTGCGAAATACTGTGTGATTATGATCACAAATTCTATTCAATCCTGAGAGTATTCAAGGGGTGGTGGTGCAGATGGTATTTCGTACACTATGATGGCACGACTCCGACGATGCGAGGGTCCCGAACTTCGATTGGAACGACGAGGGTTGGAACTTCAACCTCGACAACTGGACGAATGACTGGGATGATGGCAACTATGTCGTGTTCTTCCGCTACTTTTTCATTTCTCTCCTGCTTTGGTGGGAGAGTTTTGTTTTATCAGTTGGTTGTGCCACCCACCAAGCATTCTGCCAGATTCAGCTAGTATTTCAGAGAGTAGTATGTATTTCTTTTCATCGATTGATTTTATCTCCCATGCGATCATGAGAAATATTTTTAAGGTATCCAGTTTGATTATTGTCTTTTTTACATAGGGTAATTTATCTTGTTTTGAGATAAAAGTGGCAATAGCGACTGCCTCCATCGTCTCAATAAACAGTCCATCTATTTTATTTCCAAGCGAATATTTTGATGTCTTGGGGAATAGTCTCAAATAGTCTTGCCATAGCTTGTATGCAGACTTTAACCTCTCCAGCACTGGCAAAAGTCTCGGGGGG
>JBBTSQ010000019.1:22268-27633 GCA_038078755.1 Patescibacteria group bacterium | reverse complement strand
AAATCCACTCCGTCAGAAACTCCCGCACCGAGACCGCCACTATTTAAAGTCGGGTGCTGTGGCCCCGTCGCACTTCCCCACCAATTATTTTCCGCCAATACCATACTATCCGGTGTCAGATTCCGGACTGATTTTTGAGTCATACCGGCAATGCTTGACGTTGCGATCGTCATCGCTGAATCTGACGCGACAATACCATATTGACCACCACTAATTTCTACCCCAGAGATATTGGTCGAAGTCGCATTAGATATGTACATACCATACGTATTATCGGTAAGCGTAGTGCTCGCCACATACAAAGTCGAAATAGTTTCTGCCGTACCATACACACTGATGGCCGAATCGGATGAATCAGTCACGGTAACATTTGTCGTGGTCGCGTGCACCGCGCTATACCCGGTGATAGCGTCATTATTTGATCCACCAGCATCGATAGAAACAACATCGAGAGACACATCTACTCTGACAAACACATCAACCGCGCTCCCTCCCACACCAGAGATCGTACCGTCTTCCAACACTAAAGAGCTGTCGAGATAGATCACAAACCCATCGCCATTTGGTACACCGCTCACACTAAAATCCGTCACCGTAATACGACTATGATTGTATGCATCAAGCACTTCGGTGGTGGTTGTGGTCCCGACAAACGCAAAATCAGTGAGCGTTGCGGTACTGTTGTAAAATTGCAATGATTGATTTCTGTTATTTTGAAAAATTGAGTGGGTTAACGAAAGTGCACCGTTAGTTACATACACCGCATCCTCGGCATCCGTGATTTCGACATACGATCCAGAGATATCTGTCGCGTTGGCGTACAACCCTCCCGAGTGAAGCAATTTCAGTCCGTCAATATTCGAACCGGTGGCGCCAGAAGAAAAAGCAATCCCGCTCCAGTCGGTGTAATACGGAGTAGTGCTTGCGCCGTCAGTATTCAAATCACCGCCGTACGCATCATCGGCAAAACTGGTAAACACCACCGGCTGACTTTGTGTGCCTTGAGAAATCAGCCGACCACCAAAATCAAACCCCCCTTCTCTAAATTTCACTACCACGCCAGGCTCGATAGTCAGGGTATGCCCTTCGGGAATATCCAGAAAGGTGTCCACGACCAAATACGGACTATTGGCGAGAGTGAGGGTCATGCTTGCTTCAAGATCCTGATTTTTGTTAATCAAATAGGCCAGACTGTTTTTTGCTTTTGGCGTACCATAGATACTATTTCCAGCCACATCGGTACCATTTTTTAAAATTTCAAGATTGTTGTCCCAGTTAAATTCATCGTCTCCCGAGACAAACGGATCGTAGCGTTCCATTGAAATCTTTTTGGTAGATTGGCTCTCCCCGCCCGCCCAAAAACCAGCGTCACTACTTTCATAGGTCAATGCAGTTTGATCGATAGTGGTAGATGCATAGGAGAGAATCAGTCGGTCACCACTATTTGAAAGCGCCCACTGACTTCCCCCGTTGCCATAGACTTGATCGGCAGAAATAGTGTTGACGGCAGTATCATCTCTGCGTTCAAGTAAATAGAAGTCGTGCGAAGCGATAGTGCCGACAAGCGAAATGTACGGCTCGAGACTTTCCCCATAGAGGATCCAACTGGAGAGATCAATCGTAAACGGTGTTTTGTTGTACAGCTCAATCCATTCAGCAGTGGTCGAAGCAGTCGAACCCGCCCATGCGACTTCGTTGATAACAACTGGAAATGTCGAAGTAAAGATTGTTTGAGTGGAGGTGGCAGAACGATTGCCCAATTGATCTATCACTGATGCTTCGATGGTATGCAGTGTGTCGCTGACAAGCAGAGTACTGGTGGCTGTGGTTGTAGTGGAGTAGACACCATCAATAGCGAGCGTGAAATAATTAACATCCGTGGCATCCGAGGCGAGAGAAATCGGCACGGTGGTGGTGGCAGTGACACAACCATTCACAGCTAGAGACTGCTCGCACAGTGGGACGCTAAAAGAAAAAGTGGGAGCGGTGGTATCGAGGTAGACACTGACAGTCGCGGTCGACGTGGCGCGAGTAGCGTCGGCAGAATAAAAAATGAGGGTGGTGGTGCCGGAAGCGAGGGTGAGGGTCAATTGCCAGTCGCCAGTCGTTCCGGCGGATGTGGTGGCATTGGCAAGATCGAGGCCGATTGTCGATGCAGGAGTCGATGTACCGGAGAAAGTGATGGTGGTGGTAGCACCAATCTGACTGCCAGATTGCGGCGAGAGAATGGAAATGTATTGGGTAGTGCTGGTGGCATCAGTGGCAGAGAAAAGGGCTGCGGCTTCCGAGTCTGTATCGGTTTCGGTGTTCGTATCAGATGAGGCGGTGGTGGCAGTTGATCCTCCGCCAAAACCGGGACTGATGGCGAGCAGTGGTGGAAGGGTTGTTGTAGGTGGGGTTGGCAAATTCTCTTGGGTAGATTTTGGTACTTGGGAGGTCGATGGGGTTGGTTCAGAAACTACTGCGATGGCTGGAGGTGGGGTATTTTGACCAGAGACAGTAAAAGTGGAAGGAGATGGTGATTGCGAAGATTGTACTGAAGCTGTTGATGGGGACGGAATTGATGCGACGGAGGCGAGGTTGTTTTGAGTAGTTGAGGTGGCAGTGGCAGAAAAGATTGCCTTGACCGAGCCACCAGCCTTGTCCATAAGTTTGTCCCACGCGCTTTTGTTTTTTGCCAGCAATGTTCCAGTCTGCTTTTCTTTTTCCACTTCTTCAAAAAAGAGCTTGATAATGCCAGCGCCGTTTTTCACCGCGGTACGGGAGAGGACTTGCCAGTAGTCGGAGAGGATGAGGTTGTCGTCATCATTCAAAAAATAATCACGATCAATTTGAGCCGTCTCTCGATTAAAACTCTCTCTAATCAAGACTAGTCGATATCCTCCTTTAGAAATTCCAAAAAGATACTTCTTTCCATTAGACAAAGTAGATATTTTCTCAGAATAAAAAACCGGAGAAACATACTTCTCATCAAAAATAGTATCTTTGCTGAAGAAGTTAGTATTGGTAAAAGTAGCTACCGTATCAAAATATTCTCCAATTGAACCGAGCTCTACTGGCCGGACTCGTTCACGGACCAGTTGATTAAAGGTTTCGATAGTACTTTCATCGTACCGACTGGCATAGGCTTCGTATGGCGAACCGAAATCAAAAGCGGGAGGATGAGCGTCGTCCCGAACATGATCTGGGACCGTGGCGTCCTCAATCAGATGCAAAATATGTCCCAAAGTAATCAGTCCTCTTTCTTTATCTTTGTACGCATATTCAAAAATAGCTCGTTCCCACGAAAAATCCGTTGGTGAGGAGAATGTCTCGAGTAGCAACCCTCCCACTCCGGCAAACTGATTATTAAAAGATTGAGCATTGGCGCTCATTGCCCACTGTTTTGAGGTGTAATTGATCGATTTGAGACCGACATTGTAGATAGGGTCGTAAAAATGATTAATCACTCGTTCAGAAGGACGGTCTTCTTCAATACTGCCCCGCTTTACGAGAGTCTTTTCAGAGTCAGAAAGCTTTTTTGATGGGTATGTATAGTTGTAGAGGTCGACAATATCGTCAGTTAAAGCATTGTGGGTAGTATCGGGACTGTAAGCAAAAACAAACGCTGGCAAAAAAGCCAGCGTGAGAACCACACAGATTATTTTTACAAACTTTCTATTTTCCACTTGTTTGTTTGGGGATTTTTAACAAAAGAAACAATTATACCCACAATACCCGATTGATTCAAAAAAGAAATTTGAGCATTATTAGAAGAAATATAATCCGCTTTATCAACATCCTCTAATAAATTAATTACAGAACCCAACTTATTGTTTCTCTCCCAATTCTCAAAAATCTCTCGCCTTTCTATTTGTTTCTCCACCACAAAATACTTCGCCGCGAGATCAGTATCTCCCGCTTTCAGAGCATCAGTAAATAATTTTAGGGTCTCCTCTGGAGTGGCACCTCCATAGGTATCTTCTCGATACGTTCGCTCCATAAATTTCGTATAATTTGCAATTTCCCGATCACTCCTTGGTACCTCTAAAAACGTATTAAAATCCTGCGCTACAAAATCCCGAGCCTCTTTCCAGTCTCGGTACATATAAAAAATCCCCACTACCACCAAGATAGCGAGTGCCCCAGTCAAAAAAACCTTCTTCCATTTCCCCATTCTTCCCCACCCCTTGCCAAAGGACAAAATCATCTGGATATTATAGCACCCGCCAAAAACCCGTCCCGCACACAGTACCTGTGGATAACTTGCTCCAGCCGGGCTGGTGCAAGTTATCCACTTTAGGCAAAATCCTTATAATTCAACCAGTCTCGAAGAAAAGCATTAAATTCTTTTGGTTCTTGAAAATAATCTGGGAAAGCTGCTTTGTCTAGAATCTTCCCCCGATTTCCCAAAACAACACCGCTATAATCAAGGTAGCTCGAATGAGCATATTGACTTAAAAATTCTTGAGCGCGAACACCGTCTTTAATTCCCTTCTCCTTCCAAAGTGGCTCGACAAGCTTCACTGGATTCAAATGAATATACGCAAAAAGATATTTAAGATACTCATCGGTATCAGCGTGTTTAGCCTTAAATCGGCTTTCAAAAAGGGTGCCAGTGCGTTGATATTTTTTATTAAAATAATGCGAATACGCCGTGAGCAACTTTTGCATAAACTTACTAATACCCCCATCAATCTTTTCTCGTATCAATATATGGAAATGATTCGGCATGAGACAATACGCGCCGATTTCCACAGTTGTCTCTCCGCGATTACATAAAAAGATATCCTTGAGAGTATTTCTGGCGATAAATGGAATTTCCCCATTGCAAACGTACAAGAGCTTTATGAAATGGTCGTAATCATACCGATCATCAAACAGAGATCGCTTATCCACACCTCTGCTGTAGAGGTGATAAAACTCACCTATTGAAAAATCAATATTCCGAGTCATATGATAATTATACCATATGTATAAAAATACTTCAGCCCGACTTATGTATTTATATAGGTATTTTGACTATTATCTCTAAAATATGGCTCTAAATACATAAGTCGGGCTGAAGTATTTTTTGTGTTTTTTGGGGATAAGTATGGGGAAAAGTGGTGTATAAGTATTGAATAACCGCTGTATTAAGTACGGTATAAGTGATGTATAAACTGTTGAATTGCTGTAAATAAGCTGTGTTTGGAGTGTTTAAAGCCTGTACAGAACGGTGGGGACAAATTGTTAATCTTGGCTTGGTAAGTCGCTAATAACCTGTTGGGAAGTTATGATGAAAAAAGCCCTATAAATAGGGCTTTTTTCATCATAACTTCATTATCTATACACAGGCCAGACCTATGTATAGAATGCCGAAGCCGGGCTTGTGCAGTGCACAAGC
>JBBTSQ010000019.1:12077-22258 GCA_038078755.1 Patescibacteria group bacterium | reverse complement strand
CCGGGCTTCGGCAGACTACAGTAAACTACCCCTAAGTGAAGCGAAAATGACTCTAGATTTAGCTTTTAGTAGCTTTTGCCAACGTTTCCTCAAGACCACTCTTGTACGCGCGAAGCTCGAGAGACGACGGAATAACCCGTATCCCCTTCTCAACCACCGAAATAGCCTTTGGAATGTCCTGCATCACCTCCTCATAGAACATAGCAGCAGCAAAATATGGGTAGTCCAATACCTGCTCTAGACTGATTGCTTTTTGGTAATACATTTCCGCCTTTACGATATCCCGACTGTCGTAGCCATAGAGCGAAGCGATGTTGAGCACCGGCAAAGAGTCTTTTGGATAGATCGCTGAAGCGTAGTTCCACGCCTCAAATGCTCCTTGATAATCCTTGATATTCTTGCGATAAAGCCCCAAATCAATCCATGCATTGAAGTCTAGTTTGTCTTTTTTAAGCAGAGCAACATACTGATCAATGCGAGTCCCAAAATCTTTCCTTTGAATATCAGTAAAGGTATCCGGAAAGACTAGAGGCTTATCGAGATTTGGCACAGGAATAGAAGGGGTGGTAGGAGTATCATCAATACTACTTATCACTACTTGTGCATTATTTTCAGTGGTAATTGATGGGATATTAGTCTCTAAGGTGGTAGTACTCAATGCGGTGGCACTATCATTGTCTTGAATAATAGTTTCTAGATTCAAATTAGACTTATAAACAAGAATACCGGTTACCACCAAAATAATGAGTATAGAAATGATTATTTTTGATTTCATAGTGCTTGCATAATATACCAAAGAAAGGGTTACCGCAAATATCTTTTACAGTAACACACATCAGCCAATGCGTCAGCCCGACTTATGTATTTATATAGGTATTTTGACTATTATTTCTAAAATATGGCTCTAAATACATAAGTCGGGCTGATGCAACAACAGCAACAGCTCATTTTTAGACAAACAAAAACCGCCCTTTCAGGCGGTTTTTGTAAACCTACACTAGAGAAGATTCTCTAGCTATCGCTAAGTGATTAGCGAGTTCGGCTCCAAGATTGAACAGCGAAGTCCTGGCCTGGGGCTGGGAAGCCTGGGAGACCATAACCGTTTGTCCAGTCAAGATTACTTTCTGATGCAGCAGTAGCGGCTGGAGTCGTTGTTGAGAACGGAGACCAGACGATGTTTGCATTAGCTGTTGTACCAGTACCCTTTGTACCAGCAGCAACAGTAGTTGCGTCAGTCATAAGCTTACCGATACCAGTAACGTACGCTCGATCTGCGAGCAATGCGATATTGACATAATCGGTCGCTGGAGCAGCTGTGACCACTGTCACAGTAGCAGCCTTAAGGACGAAATCCTTAGAACCACCTGCAGGAATAATCTTTGCGTTTGATGTTGTATCAAAGGCAAGAGTTACTGTCTGTGAACTTGTTGCACCGACTGAATCAACAGTCGAAGCGTTAGCAGCAACACCATCACCGTAAAGGGTGAAGCCTGTTACTGAACTACCAGTTGTTGCAACAGAGAACACAACCTGTTTCAATGCAAGATCGCGAGTTGAATCAGGGTTGGTAACGCGGAACTTGTAGAGATCGAGACCTGCACCGAGAGTACCGCCAGTGCTTGTAACAGCAAAGGTTGGGTTATTTCGGAACACTCGAACACCGTTCGTGGTCACATCTGAAGTAGTACCACCAGAGATGTTACTACCAGAATCTACACCAGTCGCGTAGTTACCGTTCAAACCATTGTTGTCACCATCGTAGGTAACCGCAAGGAATGCACCGTACCCGCCGTTTCCAGCAGTACTGTCAGCGTTGGTGTTTGAATCATGAGTGATCATATCACCCTTGATAACAATAGTTGCTGTCTCACCTCGGACAACAGTGACCGGGGTTGAGAGAGTTGAAGTAGCGTTATCTGCATTCGCACCACCAAACTGTGCTTCACCGATGTTTGAACCATTGTACCAGAGAGTAACTTTCTGACCAACTAGATCTGCCGGAGCAGAAGAAGCGGTATTACCAAGCTGGATTGCAACCTTCTTCAAGGTAATGTCTTCTGAATTGCCTGCAGTAAACTTGAAGGCAGCAAGAGGAACATTAGTACTACCTGCCTTGACGGTTCGGTAGTAATACGCTGAAGAGGTATCCGCAGTAACGGTGTATGAACCACCAGTTGAAGCAGTCATGGTCTGACCAGTTGCATCTGTTGCTGATTCAGCAACAGTTTGTCCTGAAGTAACACCAGAAGCTGCGGTGTAGTTACTACCGTAATCATTTGTCGCATCAAGACCCCATGCAATGGTGCCTGAAGTTGCTGATGTTGAAAGATTACACTTCAAAGATACGGTTTTAGTTGTACCTTTTTGAACAATCAAACCAGTACCATCAAAGGTAAAGGTCTCCTTGCCACCAGTTGCTACACTTGGGTTTACCAAGTTTGAGCCAGTGGTAATAGCAGTCGCGCCATCAAACAATTGACAACTTGTCATTGTAGTAACAGCGAGAGTTGCAAAGGTCGGCTGGAGAGAAAGACTGGTTACTCGGATGTCTTCGCCTGATTGACCGGCGTCAAGAACATATCGAGCAAACTCAAATCCGTTTGCGCCAGCAATTACTGAACGTGCTGTTGGTTGTGAAGACACAGAGATCGCAAGGGCACCTGCCTTTACGGTCATTGTGTTTCCAGAGATAGCTGAAGATGGGGCTGGGGTAATCGACTTACCAGTCGTCACACCAGTGACTGTTGTCCAGTCTGATGAAGGTGTAGTTGAGGCCTGAACAGTGTCATTCGAAATGAAATCTGTTGAAAGCTTACCCTTCAAAGCCATTTTGGTAACACCGACAGGGAAAGTAATAGTATCAGTGAAGGTCAATGTACCACTCTGAGCAGCACCTGAACCATCAACTGGACCTGCAAGTACTGAACCATTCTGATCTACCAACGAAACATTGGTAAGATCCTGAACTTCGTTACCCACTGCGGTGACGTTGAATACCATTCGAGCAACAGTAACCGGCTCACCACGGATTTCAACTGAGAATCCACCAAGAGGCTGATTCTGGAGGTTGATAGCAATGTTTTGAGCAGGAACGCCTGTGTCAGAACTTACTGTCATCACACCAGTGTTTACAGTAACCTGTGCAGCATCGTACCAAGGATCTTCAGATGAACTGAAAGCCGCGGTGTCTGCTGTAGGAACTGAAGAACCGGTCTGTGGAGGGATAATACCGTAACCGAAGAGTGCGCCTGTTACAGCAACATCAGTTCGCTTTGCGATATCAAAGTCGATAGTTCGGTTTGAACCACCAACGATGTCACCAGAGATAGAGATATCTTTTGAGAAACCTTTATCAATAGTAAGACCGTTGCCAGGGAATACAGTAGTGTAGTACTGACCATTACTTGAAACAGTAATAGCGTATCCAACACCGTCTACCCAAGTTTTAAGATTTGCGATATCACCGGTACCGATAGAACCAGTCTGGTTCCATCGTACTGATTGCAAGAGTACTGGCTCTGCAGAACCTGCAGTAACCTTTACTGATGAGAAGATGTACCCTGTGGTACCGACTTCTTTGGTCTGGCTTGCACCTGGATCAATCGAACCTCGCTGCATGGTTACAGAACCGATGAGTGAAGTTGCGTTCATGGTATGAGCCGCACCAGTGATAGGGAGCACGCCAGAAACAGTAGCTGAAGTGTTTACCCCAACAACAGTCAAGGTTGCCACCTGACCTGCGTATGAACCCATAGTCGCGACACTTGCCATGTTACCACCGATAGTCAAGGTTCGAGAAGATCCCTTCTTGACAACGATAGGTTCACCGACAATAGTCTGATGATTTGAGTTCAAAGTCTTTGCGATACCGATCTGTACACCAGCTTCATCCAAAAGGACGATACCAGAGAATACAGCGTCGTTTGCAAGACCGGTTCGAGCAATCGTCAATGAATTGACGGTTACATCGCCATCGTTCCCTGCAGTCAAAGTAACTTTTGTGAAAGGTACTCGAGCTGCTGTTGCAGGAGCGACAGAGTTTGCAGGCTGAGCTGGAGCAGAAACTGACAATCCAGTACCAACTGATACTACAGGAGCAGGAGTTGATGAGCTAGATGGAGTCGATGCTGAAGCTGAACCCATTGAGTTGACTGAACCTCGGGTCAATGGACCGAAGAAACCGACCGCTGGGCTAATACCCTTTGATGCTTGGTACTTCGCAAGAGCGGCACGAGTTGCAGGACCGAAGTAAGTTGTTTCCTTACCTGCTGAACCTGCGCCAGAAGCTGCAACAGTAAATCCTGCTGCATTCAATGTCTTCTGAAGATCCATGACATCCGCGCCACGGCTGCCGACAGTCAAGTTTCGGCTGAACTCTGCAGATACAGTAAGTGCAAACGCGAACGAAAGCACAAACGATGCACCGGCAATAGCTGAAATTGTTTTCTTAAGATTCATAAATTGTGAATTCTAATAAGTATTATTCTTTTCGTTTACTTCTAAAAATCGTGAAAAGAATTTATTTGTAATGCTTGTAATGATTAACGGACAGCATACGCATTTCGACATGCGTCTGTGTACGGTTTTCACTATTCTGCAAGTCTTTAGTTTTTATCGACGCAAGACTCGCAGATAGTAAGCGAGAGAAAATCTGAACTACTGAAATAACTCACCGTGTCAGAAAAAGAGTTCGGGAATAGTTATCCGCCTATGAAATTGTCAATGGACTGATTCGTTCCGTAAAAGAAAAAAGTATATCGGCAAAAGTAGCATAAGACGCACATGCGTCTGACACTACTTCTACTCATTATAAACCCCTCCTTTTATCGTGTAAACGAGCCATGTGGATAACTCTCTAAAAAACCATTGTTTTAAGCCGTTTTAAAGCTAAAAATGGCGGAAATACCACACCGGTCAAGTATAGCAAATTTGAGCCTAAAATGCAAGCCCACATAGCTCGTTACCTGCAGAAAATATGCGCGCAAGAAAGGCTTGAAAAAAGGATGTCCAAGATCAAAAATATAACAAAAAAGTGCCTGATTATAGTGGACACTGGTTCCACTATTAATACACGCAATAATCACACAGTCCAATATGATTAAAAATGACAAGTTTTATACTGCCCGTACCTTATCGAATTGCCAAAGCATATCTACTCCAGCGACGCTCCCCTTCTTTATTAAGGACACCACTTGCAACCAAAGAAAGTAGTTCACGTTGAATGGTTTTTTCGCTACAGTCCTTTATAACATACGATAAATCCTTGATCATTAAAGGACTATTCTTTTCTCTGAAGATTTTTAGTATCGCCTCTTTTCGACTATTTTTAACTTCGACTCGCGCACTAATTACCGATGACGATAGCATACTGTCCGATAGATTTATCGCGGCCTTTATTTTGTCCTTTATAATTGAACGCTTGGTCTGATTGATCTCGTCAAGAGAGCTGGCTATTTGCCCGGAAGAGTCAGTCGATACCGCAAAAAAATTACTCTCAAACGCAACCCCTGTCGTCTCTAGTTCTAGAGAAGGTTTACTTATTTCCACAATGAATACAGTAAGCTCTTTTCGAAGCAATCGAAAATTCATTTCAGACATCAACTGACTCTTAAAGGCCACTTCGAAAAGTGAAATGATTTCTATCAACACGACACGCAATTTCTTGATCGCTTCAAACTTGTCTGAAACGGGTCCCGCAACCAAACCACTGGCGATAGGCATCAAAGACATTGCTCGGGAACGCAGTTCCCATTTCAATGGCTCATTATCGGACATGAGATTTGATACGAGATAGATTGCGGTTGAAAATCTTTCGGTCTTCTTGTATGCAAAAATAGCATTATTATCTTTTGAAATAAGCTCAATTTGATGTTTAGACACCAGACTCAAAACATCATATTTATTAATGTCTTTTTTATTATCCATAATCTTAAAAATATGTCTTATACACTGCATTGGTGCACTATAAGAGACATACGCATGTCTGTACACTGTCTCATATAGCATCACCACTGTCCTTTATATAATAAGACGAACTTTTGTCCATTATATATAAGACGTCAATAAAAGCAAGAGGCTCACTCGAATCACTTCTGGCGTACGCGGATAAAGCCAGCCAGCGCTGGCTTTTCCTACGCTCGTTTCGCCACAGTCAAGATTTTGCGCAGACGCATCTCTTGACAGACCATGCTGGCTCAACTCCGCGACATACGCCAGAAGTGATTCTCGCTCGCTGTCGATAAAGAAAAATCATGCCTACTCAGCTACCGGCCCGCGCCGCCAGTAGAGCCACTCATCCTCTTTAGTTGTATGTTGTTTGTTGTGAGTTGTAAGTTATAATGTATCTATCATGGCTAAAAAAACTGATCGGGAAAAGTCGGTATCAAGATCGTCCGAAAGAGAAGTCCGTTCTTGGAATCCATTTTCACTAGTTCGAGAAGAAGTGCTTCAAGGGATTTATGCAATCATCTTTTTTGCGTGCGCGCTGTTTTTTATTCTTGCGGCATTTGAAAAGGCTGGAATGGTGGGTGTACAAATGTACGGATGGCTCCACACCTTTCTTGGTATCGGTTATCACCTGCTCCCAATACTACTCGTCATGCTCGGTATCTCTTTTCTCAAAACTCTCGAGCAACATTTTAATCTCCTAAAATGTACCGGTGGTATTCTCTTTTTTGTGTCAGGTCTCGGCATCATCGAACTCCTCCTTCCACTTCGTGGTGGCATCGTCGGAGCGATGATCTCTATCCCCCTCCTCAAATTATTTGACCTCTACGCAAGCTTAATTTTCTTGGTCGCCTTGTTTGTTATTTCACTGATCATTATTTTTGATACCGAGCTCAAGATCGAATGGCTGACTTTCTGGCAAAGACTCTTCAGTCGTACTAAAAAGGAAAAGAAAAAAGAGGTGAAAGTGTTTACCGGTGATACCGTACAAAAGATGGAGATCGAAGAAGATGAAGCGTCGGCGATACCCCTCACCTCCACATCTTCTGCTCGCGGAAAAATGACTACCGACGAAGACGGACCAGCCAAAAAAGAAATGCCGGTAAAAGTACCCAAAGTGACTACTGGTGACGACAACACCTCCACCGCTGATTTTGGTATGACTTCAGAAAACAATCGCGCCCTCGCCTTACGGCGGTTTGTCCCCGTTCCCCTTTCCCTCCTTGAACGCGACAAAGGCAAGCCGGGGGTCGGCGATATCAAGGCCAACGCCAATATCATCAAGCGCACCCTCCAAAACTTCGGTATCGAAGTTGAAATGGATGAAATTTCAATCGGCCCATCAGTTACTCGCTACGCCTTAAAACCTGCCGAAGGGATGAAGCTGTCGCGCATCGTGGCGCTCAACAACGACCTCGCCCTCGCCCTTGCCGCCCACCCGATCCGTATTGAGGCCCCAATTCCGGGCAAATCACTCGTCGGTATCGAAATCCCAAATAGCACCAAAACCACCGTCGGCCTCGCTACCCTCCTCTCTAATGATGAGTATCAGAATTCAGAAAAGCCCCTTTTGGTCGGCCTCGGTAAGGGCATTTCTGGAAAATCTCATTTTGCCAACTTGGCAAAAATGCCGCACCTCTTGATCGCCGGCGCCACCGGCTCCGGAAAATCAGTGACCATTCACGCCATCATCACCTCACTTTTGTTTAGAAGCTCTCCGGAAAACCTGCGCTTTATTATGATCGACCCAAAGCGCGTCGAGCTGACCCTCTATAACAAAATCCCCCACCTCCTGACCCCAGTCATCACCGAAGCCAAAAAAGCCATCCTATCTCTCAAGTGGGCCGCTAAAGAAATGGATCGGCGATATGATATCTTGGAAAAAGCATCCGTGCGCGATATCGACTCATACCATAAAAACATCCTCGCGCCGGCACTCAAACGCTACGAAGATCGCGTCAAAGACGGTGTACCGAGTGAAGAAAATCCTGTCCCCGAGCTGATGCCCTATATCGTAGTGGTTATCGATGAGCTCGCCGACATCATGCAATCTTACCCGCGCGAGCTCGAAGCGGCCATTGTTCGCCTTGCCCAAATGTCCCGAGCAGTCGGTATCCACCTCATTCTCTCGACCCAACGTCCGAGTGTTAACGTCATCACCGGCCTGATCAAGGCCAACGTACCCGCCCGTGTTGCTCTCCAGGTGGCTTCTCAAATCGATTCGCGTACCATTCTCGACTGTCCTGGCGCTGAAAAATTGCTCGGTGCCGGTGATATGCTCTATTTGTCAGGTGAAATGAGCAAGCCGAGCCGTATCCAATCTGCATACATCACCGAAAATGAAGTTAAAAAGGTGGTCAAATTCTTGGTAGAAGGTTATGGCGACGCCCTCCCGATGGACATCACTATGACAGACGCGAACAACATCGCTGAAAAAGATCCAATCTTTGACGGTGGTCTCGAAGACGAGAGCGAGCTTGGAGACGATGACGACCTGTATGAAGAAGCGAAAGCCGAGGTTTTGAAAGCGGGCAAAGCCTCCACCTCATACATCCAGCGCCGACTTCGAGTGGGCTATGCCCGCGCCGCGAGACTTGTCGATCTTTTGGAACAACGGGGAGTGATCGGACCGGGCGACGGCGCAAAACCACGAGAGGTTATTGGTGCATCAAATACAAGTGGCGCTCCTGACGGCTTTGGTGAGCAGGATCCACAATCATAATTTCCTACCTATGACCTCCCGCAAAACTGCCGCCTTCTATCTCAAGACCCTCATCATCATCCTCTGTATCTTGGTCATTAGTGGCTACGCGCTCTACCGCTCGCGTGCGTTACGAGAAGGACCAAATATTACTCTTGATAGCCCAAAGGATGGTGAGCTGTTCAATACATCAGAAGTGTACATTTCAGGAATCGCAAAAAATATCGCTTTCATCTCGCTCAACAATCGGCAAATCTTTACGGACGAGACTGGTCGCTTCAAAGAGAAATTGCTCCTCCCCTACGGCTATACTATACTTACCCTTGAGGCAAAAGATAAGTTTGGAAAAATGGTTATAAAAAAAGTCGAAGTAGTCTATAAATAATTTATTTACATCTGTATATGGCATTCAAAAAGAAGGAAGAAAAAGAAAAGAAATCGACAGCAGTCGGCATTGAAGATACATTGGCGGCGATCAAAGATAAATTCGGTGATGACTCGATTATGATGCTCGGTGAAAAACCGCGCGTGGATATCAACGCCATTTCGACAGGGTCAATTGGTCTTGATGCGGCACTTGGGGTTGGCGGTCTCCCCCGTGGACGCATCATTGAAATCTTTGGTCCGGAAAGTTCCGGCAAGACCACCCTCTCGCTCCATGTGGTCGCCGAAGCCCAAAAAAAAGGTGGCGTGTGTGCTTTTATCGATGCTGAACACGCGATGGATCCAGAGTACGCTGGTAAACTGGGTGTAAAACTTGATGAACTGTTGATCTCTCAACCAGACAACGGTGAACAAGCTCTCGAAATCGTCGAGAGTTTGGTCCGATCGGGTAAAATTGACGTGGTGGTGATCGATTCAGTGGCCGCCCTCACTCCAAAAGATGAAATCGAGGGTGATATGGGTCAAAGCCACGTCGGCAAGCAAGCGCGATTGATGTCACAGGCACTAAGAAAACTGACAGCGATTGTGGCACGAAGCAAGACTGTGATCATCTTCATCAATCAGATACGCATGCAAATCGGCGTGATGTTTGGCAATCCAGAGACCACTCCGGGAGGCAAGGCATTGAAATTTTATACCTCCGTCCGCCTCGATATTCGCCGTATTGCTCAGATCAAGAAGGGTGAAGAAGTGGTGGGTGGTCGCGCTCGGGTGAAGGTGGTAAAGAATAAGGTGGCGGCGCCGTTCAAACAGACCGAATTTGACCTCATCTACAACGAAGGTATCTCAAAAGAAGGCGAGATGATTGCCTTGGGCGAAAAGATGGGTATCATCAAAAAATCAGGCAACTCATACAAATACGGAGATGAAACGATCGGTCGAGGCTATGATTCGACTCGTCAGTTTTTAAAAGACAAAGCGAATGAAAAAATGGCAAAAGAAATTCTGGGCAAAATTGTGGAGCATTTGAAAAATGGTGGGTTCACCGGATCGGCGAGTGAAGACTAGTGCAGAACAGAAGACAAGTCAGACCGGTCAGATAAGAAGACCTGAAAAGACCGAGAAACAAGAGAGGGGGGGGGGGGGGGGG
>JBBTSQ010000019.1:0-12067 GCA_038078755.1 Patescibacteria group bacterium | reverse complement strand
GGGGGCGCCCTCGGGGCCCCCTCTCTTGTTTCTCCCATTAAAAAAACTCCCTACAGCAAATCAATGCCGTAGGGAGTGCGAAGAACTACCAATGCCGGAAAGGTGCCAAGACATTTTGAGCGGCCATAAACCGCCTGACTCGCTCATGAGTATCTTGCCATTCGTCATTCGCGTTTGGACGATTCCACTCGAAGACAAAATAGTCTTTGCGTGGATCGTAGATCCCATAGCGGAACAAGTGAAAGAAGAAGCGGAGAGTTTTCTCAACATCCTCATCAAAATACTTGAGGGTGTAGTCAACATATTCCTGTCCCCACTTCCTCTCTTCGCGGATCTTAGTCTGTCTGCGCCGACGATAGAGCTTGGCGAGGTGATGAAGATACTTCATCACACCAACCTTATCCCACTTACCACCCGATCCAAAGACTACCGAAAAGTAGTTATGATTGCCTGGCGTAACAGTCTCAAGCCGATCGCGATAGAGTGCAATATATCGCCCGTTGCGTTCAGGTAAACGCAGTACCGTATCGAGCAGATACCAGCAAATCCAATCTCTTCGGTCGTGATACAAAGGACTTGTCTTGGTCCAATCGAGCAGTATCAGCAACCGATCACAGAGCGCTTTTCGAGCCGAGGTGAGCGTTGGCACCCTTCCAATAGTATCGAGCACCATCGTGACCGAAGTCATCCGCAGAGCATAGAATTTTCCCTCCTCTGTCAGACGATCGTTCGTCCACGGCAGATTGAGCCATTCGGTGATAGCCTGATCAACCTCACCTGCGTCGAGAAATCCGCGTTCGATCAATTCCTGTATAGTAATGTTTGCTGGTTCCCGACCGCTATCATAGGGAGGTTCTCGCCTCCACGCTTCATCAAGCGCGAGATTGGTATCGACGAGCCAATATTTCTCAAACCATTTGTGTGCCGACCCCAAAACAGTGCTGAATTCGTGGGTAGTCTCAAGCGGTTTTAGTAATGTGCCTTTCATATGGTTCCTTTCGTGTGTTAAGGTGCGGTAGTTTGTGTCTAAATAACACAAACTGGTTCTGAGGGTAAGTATACACAACCCCTAGTTATTGTCAATATGACACAAACATGCTAGACTGTACTCTATGAAAAAACGCCTCAACCAGAGCCTTTCTCGAAAGTCCACTGATTTTTTAAATCCACTACTCACGGTCGATGTGGTGATTTTTACCGTTCGTAATCACACACTCGAGACTCTACTCATTCAACGCGCCAAACCGCCATTTGCAGGCTCCCCTGCCCTGCCCGGAGGCTTCCTCCTTACAGGCGAAAATACTCGGCGCGCCTCCGAGCGCATTTTGCAAGACAAAGCCGGTGTGTCGGGAGTATATATGGAGCAACTCTACACTTTCGATGACCTCGATCGCGACCCACGCGGGCCAGTCTTTTCAGTGACATACTTTGCATTAGTGCCAGAAAAAGACATTGTCATTTCAGAAACACGCACCACCGAAACTCCTCATTTTTCGCCGGTGCATTGTCTTCCTAAATTGGCCTTTGACCACAACGAGATCATACAGACCGCCCGCGGTCGTCTCCGCTCAAAGATCGGGTATACCAACGCTGCCTTTTCATTGCTCCCAGATAATTTTACACTGGCAGAGCTCCACTATACCTACGAAGCTATTCTCGGCAGGAGACTGGACCGACGAAATTTCAACCGCAAGCTCCGCGCACTTAATTTAATTACGGCGACCGGCGAAAAAACACTCGGAGGTAAACACCGTCCGGCAACACTGTATCAATTCACCCATCGAGACCTCGAATTATTGCCAGAACCACTCCTGTAGCTCTCGCCTTGCAAAACAAGCCTCTTCCAAGTAGGATAGTCAGACACAGTAAATTATCCAACAGCCAAAAAACCCATGTCTATTCTTGAATACAGCGAAATTGTCGAACGAAAATATATTGTGCTCGACGGCGAACCATACGAAGTGATCTCATCACACGTCTTCCGCATGCAACAGCGAAAGCCCGTCAACGCCACCAAGCTCAAAAACTTAATTACCGGCAAGGTCAAAGAATACTCATTTCATCAGAGCGAAAAGGTGCACGAAGCAGAAATCGACAGTCGAGAGATTAAATACCTCTACACCAACCGAGATGAGTCATGGTTTTGCGAAGTGAGTGACCCATCAAAACGCTTTAAACTGTCAGCCGAAGTGATGGGTAACGGTGCGAAATTTCTTAAAGGTAACACGCTGGTTAGTATTTTGACTTGGGGTGAGAAGACTATCGGCCTCAAGCTCCCAATCAAAGTTGATCTGAAAGTGACCGAAGCCCCTCCGGCAGTCAAAGGCGACACCGCCAAGGGCGGGAGCAAGCAGATCACCCTTGAGACCGGCGCAGTCATCAACGCACCCTTGTTTATTCAAGAAGGTGAGATTATTCGAATGAACACTGAGACTGGAGATTACGTAGAGCGCGCTCAGAAATAAAAGCAATAAAAAAACCGCCTTTCGGCGGTTTTTTTATTGCTTTTATTTCTAAACAGGAATTGGATGAAAAACCATAATGTAAAGTCCCAAAAAGACTATTAATAGTCCTGCCGTAATCACAGCCAGTTTCAATATCTTCTTTTTTGTTAAACTCACATTTCCAAGATCTTTAGGAAAAAAGATAATCATTGCACCCAATAACACTAATCCTAACCCTAGTACTGGTTGGAACATATTCGTAATTAAAAAATTAACTCCTAATTCCTCAATTGTACTACTCCCCAACATAATTTGCTAAACAAAAAAACCGCCTTGCGGCGGTTTTTTGTTGCTTTTAGATTAGCGAGCGACAAACGGGAGGAGACCCATAAATCGAGCGCGCTTCACGGCATTGGCAAGGCCACGCTGGCTCTTGGCAGAGACATCGGTGCGCTTTTTGGTCAAAATACGAGCGTGTGGATTTAGGAACTTCTTCAAAAGCTCTACATCCTTGTAGTCGATATGTTTGATATTATTCTGGGAAAAGTAACACTGTTTGGTCATAGGTAGAGAGCACTATAGCGCACTTCACGGGATAATGCAAGGAATCCAAGCGTCTACCCTTCAATTCCAAACGCTTCAAAAAGTGCTCGGTGGCAGTCGGGTGTGTTACCGATATAAAACGCCGGGTGACCTTGGTAAGTATCGATTCGCATCGTTCCTGCCATATCTTTAGCTAAACCCCGCTCGGTCACATATTTAAACAATGCCTGAGCTTCACTATCAGTCAGATGCGTGACCAATGTCTCGCCATGTGTCACTAATAGATTATCCCGGATATGCTGATTTGACGGCAATCTCGGATCACGAATTTCTGGCGTAACGCGTACTTCGATAGACATATACCTTTTAAAAATTAGTCTAGAAACTGATTGTCTCTTCGGTTAGCGGAGAAGTCGCCATTCCCATAACCATTCTCTGCTTGGCTCCATTTGGTTCACTGACCGCCACAGAAATCAAACCCGAAAAGCCCCTCTCTCTGAAATGGGCAATAATAGCTTCCCGAACTTCATCCTTAGACATCGCAGCCATTTGAGTACTTGCTATATGGATTTCTCTCAGCACATCTTTGAGTTTTTCCTCCACCTCAGTATCATCAGCCAAATGAGCCCAATCAATCACCTCTGGACCTGGTGTACTTTCTGCAGACATAAAATAAGAAATTAGTGTGTTATTAAAACGGAATATCTTCAGGATTGATCTCCTCGGCTGGATACTCGATCGTGTCGAGTGCCGGAGCCTTTGGCGCATCAGATTTTGACGCTGGAGCAGAAGCAGACGCACCAGCAGAATACCCACCAGTCGCGCCACCTGCGCCGCCAGCCTTTGGTCCAAATTGCACCGCATCTGCCACAATCTCGGTGCGGTACTTTTTCTCGCCAGTGGCTTTGTCGTCCCAACTGCGAGTCTGGAGTCTCCCCTCGATCATCACACTCTGGCCTTTTTTCAAATACTGACCTGAGGTCTCCGCCTGACGACCAAACACCACCACATTGTGAAATTCGGTCTGCTCTTTTTTATTTCCCTCTTTGTCTTTATAGACACGGTTGGTGGCAAGACCAAATGAGCAGACATTGATCCCCGACGGAAGCGCTTTAAGCTCTGGATCGCGGGTGAGATTGCCGATGAGAATGACTTTGTTGAGATACATGGTTGATACTTAACGAATATACCTACAGTATACCGAGTCTGCAAGAGGTTGCAAATGTGGTATGTAACAGACTAAATCAAAATGCAAAGATGAAAATGAAAAATAACAAGTCAAAGGTAAAAAATACATAAAAACAATTCCAAAATGGCGAATCTGCTGAGCCATCTCTCGGATTGTTTTTTAAATGCCGGATCATTTTGTATTTTTAATCCGTCATTTTGATATTTGATTTTTAAATTTTGACTTTGTCTCTACGCAACCAACTCTGCAATCGTCTTCTCCATCTCTTCCTCACTCATCGGCGCTTTTGTAGCAACAACAGGGGCTGGAGTACCTTCTGGCTTCTTTGTCACAACCTTGGCAACAGGCTTGATACCTACAAGAGTATTTTCTCGAACAGTGGTGACAATCAAAAAGCGAAGAACGATATCTTTGAGATCGAGTGCTTTCTTTAGTTCAACCGCCGTCGCCCCCGCGGCTTCAAATTTTACCCAACCAAAATAGGCCTGATCAAATCGGCGATAGACATTGTCGAGCTTCTTTCGCATCTGGTAAGCAAGCATATGGAGTGATGGCGCTTGCTCTGAAATCAATTCTCCACCGAGCTTTTGGATCAGCTCTTTGAGTTCAGCAAAGCGAGCCGGCACTTCGGTTTCAGGAATAGTAGAAATGAAATGGAAGCCAAGTTCGTAGACTTTTTTGTTCGACATCGCTTCCGTTTTTTCTGTTTTTTGCATAGGGGCAAGCTTAGCATAACCTAGCGCCTTATGCAACAGTGGCGCCTAGAGCAGAAGCAAGATAGACCCGTCAGACAAGAAGATCGAAAAAAGGTTTACCGAGGGCCGCCCTCGGTAATTTAGATACCGAATAACTCTTGAGCATTTTCCGACAAGGCCTTCTGGACCACTTCAAGACTTTCACCCCGAATTTCAGCCAGTTTCTTCACCACTTCGACTACATAGGTCGGCTCATTGCGCTTGCCTCGATACGGCACAGGCGACACAAACGGCGCATCGGTCTCGGCATGAATATGGGTCAGTGGCACTGCCCGAATCACCTCATCATACTGACGAACAAAAGTAATCACACCGGTGAAAGAAAGGGTAAAGCCTAAATTGAGTAGTGCGTGAGCGATTTCGAGTGACCCCGCGAAAAAATGGGCGTTGCCTCGAAGCGGTTTTATCTTTGATGCATCGCGTAAAATGTCTACCATATCGTGATACGCCTGCCCTACCCCAAAACTATTTTTCAAATGTTCACGACAGTGAAGCATCAGTGGCTTATCAAATTTTTGCGCAAGCGTAATCTGGGCGAGAAAAATCTCTTTCTGCCGAGATTTTTCTTGCGCCCGTTCCCCCTCTCCTTCCGAGAGCCTCGCATAATCAAGTCCGCACTCCCCGATCGCCACTACTTTCGGATGCGACAGTAGCGCTTCAAAACTTTTGGTATCAAACATTTCATCGTGTGTGTCATTTGGATGAATTCCCACAGTCGCCCACACGAGCTCCTCACTCTCCGCAAGCGCTACCGCCTGCTTTGAGGTCTCAAGGTCTGTGCCTACCGCAATGGTTGCAACATGAGCCTCACGCATCCGGTTGAGCATCTCCTTTCGGTCAGCATCAAACAATGGAAAATGCGGATGGGAATGGATGTCGATGTATTTAATTTGGGGAGATTCAGGATTCATGATTTAAGAATTATGATTTATGAATAGTAACATAACATACAACATATAAAATGCGACATACAGCGATTCTATACGACCGGATAGAATCACTGTATGTTTAAACAAAAGAAAACCGCCACAATCTTGCGAAAGTGGCGGGCGAATTTACGATGTTGTTCCTGACTCAGCAAGGACCTTGGTTAGAAGTCACACTGCTCTCGAGTTCGAGATCACGAAGGGTTCCAGCGGCAAACGCCTTAACTCGCTTGAGTGCGACCCACGGCAACCATCCGAAGCACGTCTTGCTTCCCCACTCACGGCTATTGACACACAGGCCAATGGTTTTGTGGAGATCAGTGAGTCGTGCCTCCTTGAGTGTCGCAATTTGACGATTAAGCGTTTGGATATCGCGAACCAGACTTGAGGTCAGTTGATTGCCGGTACTCAGATCACTCTGAAATGTTTCCGCAATCTTTTGCAAACCTTGCAGTTGAACCTGGATCTCTCCGACACTATTCAGGGCAGTCTGCTTTTCAGCTTTGAGACTCTCAGCCTCAAGACGGAGCGTAGCGAGCTCTTGTTGGAGCGCCGCCACATTGACCGGCTTCGCGACGACCGCCTTCTCGACTTCTTCGAGCGTGGCTTCGCCGATGAGGAGCCGACAGAGCAGATTGCCGTCCGGCACGATGGCGTAGCCATCCTCCACCAGCCTTTTTGCCTTTTCTGCAGTATACTTTTCGTTGCAGTCAGGGTTGCAAGATGTAAAACGCTTGCCACCGACAAACACCGAAAGGTCCACGCTGTAATTCACTCCCACGAGCTGAGACACCTGACCCAACGCTCCAATGCTGGGAACAAAAGGTCGGTCGCAATCAATCACTAACCTTCCGTTCACCCAACTGGTGGTCAGGATAAGATCGATGAGATACGAGGCCGATTTGGGCTCGTGAGCACAGACCCGCAGTGCAATCACCTGATTCTTGTCTCCTGGAGGAATCTGAAGTGTGACCGATGAAAGGTCACGAGCTCCCGACTTCGCACTTGCAGAACAACTTGCTGCCACAAAGTGGAAGTGGGAATAACCGCGTTCGTTTGGATACCGCGCACTGATTACCACGGCACCGCCATTTTCCTGGGTGATTCCAACGGTTGAATTGGGACCGATGGTGACCGCGAGTAGCTGACTGGCTTTCATACTGTTTTTCTCCGATTCTGCTCCTGGTTTGACACAAACATCGTTTGTGAAGGAACTATAGACTGCTCATCGAGCAATCCTATGGCAAACACCTCTGCCAAGGGAGGGTACTCCTATACTAGGTACTTACCTGTCTATTATACACCCATTGGATTTATTTGTCAAGCATTTTGCTATTTCAGAAAAGGCTTATTTAGAGCCATTTTTTGACGATTTCATCAAAAAATGGCTCTATTGAGGGGTATTTTAAGCCAACGGCTCAACGGTAGCCCGTTGAGCCGTTGGCTCGTTAGGTCTTGCCTAACGAAAAGCCACTGGGCATTAAAGTTAACTCCTATTTACGAACAACCACCTGTACAAAACGAAACACCTATGCTAATTTGATTGAGGAAAACTCAAACCTGATCCTCGTATGACCAAAAAAGAAGTTCGCGATGTCCTAATGAGCTTAGATACCCAAGACATAGTCCGGATCGACCCCAAAAAGACCCCCCGAGAGCCTGTATTTGGAGTTGTCTGTAGCATCAATTTTAAAGGCGACAACACCTCAATCACTCCAACACGTGGCGACGAAGACCTGACGTTCAGAGTCGCAGAAATCCAAAGCATCAAAGTCTTTGACCCCCACGAACTGGTGCGTATGCTCGAGAAAATGCACAGGCAAAAACGGATGAGGGTGAGATCTTCACCTAACTAGTCCTTTCAACCAAAACCCCGCAACGAAGTTGCGGGGTTTTTTCTTAAATTTTCCTCTCAAAAAGCGGCTTGTCTGGAGTCTGTTTGTTTTGTACCAGATCACAAATAACTTGTGAGGTTACGGGCATAAAAGGTGCCAGTGCCTCCCCTATTCTGTACAGCTCGGTAGCTAAGAAAGCGACATCTTTTTTCGCCTGCGCCTCGTCGACTTTAATCTTTTTAAACGGCGCTTCTTTTTGAATAAAGCCATCGAGCTCTTTTATTTTTGCAAAAATAATATCGGAGGCGTTATCGATTTGAAACGCGTCTAGTAATGGTCGGTAAGCAGACACAATCGGGTTTTCTCCTTTTGGAATTTCGTAAGCTACATCATATGACACTACCATCTTCATAATCCGAGATACGAGGTTGCCGAGACCGTTGGCAAGCTCGGAATTATACGCAAGCTTAAATCGCCCAAGAGTAAACGGCGAGTCTTCAAACGACCTGATTTCGCGTGAGACAAAGTAGCGGAGTGCGTCGGTGCCATATTCACGGACAAGGTCCTGCGGATGGACCACGTTGCCGAGCGACTTGCTCATCTTCACCCCACCATCTCCTGTCACAAATCCATTAATGATGATATGTCTTGTACTAGGAAGCCCCGCCGCAATCAGCATCGCCTGCCACATTGCCGATTGGAATCGGGTGTTGTCTTTGCCACAATACTGGATGGTAGTGCCTTCTTTCCAAAACTTTTCAAACTGCTTGGTATCACTAGGCCAGCCGAGCGTCGAAATATAGTTGACCAAAGCGTCAAACCACACATACATCACATGTTCACTATCCCCCGGTACAGGGATACCCCACGACATTTTTGACTTCAATCGAGAAATACTGAAATCTTCCAGTCCGCGCTTCGCAAATTCTCGCATCTCATTTAGTCGTGAAGCCGGCACCACCATATCCGGATTCTTTTCGTACAACGCGAGAAGTTTGTCGCCAAAAGCAGAAAACTTAAAGAAATAATTTTCTTCTTCAATGATTTCAAGCTCGCGGTTGGTATGCACCGGACATCTTCCATCGACTAGTTCCGAATCGGTCTTCTCTTCTTCACAGCCCACACAGTATTTTGTCTTGTAGTTTTTCTTGTAGATGTAGCCGTTTTTGTCTACCAGCTTCCAGAATGCCTGCGCCGCTTGTTCGTGATGTGTATCGGTGGTGCGGATAAAATGAATATCGGAGCTAATACCAAGCGCAGGTAACAATGCCTTGAAATGCTCGGCGTTTTCATCAACATATTGCTTCACCGGCTTGCCCGCTTTCTCTGCCGCTTCAAATAATTTTTGACCATGCTCATCAGTGCCAGTATTGAAAAACACCTCGTGTCCTTCACTCTTTTTCCACCGAGCAATGATATCGGCTCGAACAAACTCAAGGGCATGTCCCAAGTGTGGCTCGGCATTTACATATGGGAGCGTGGTCGTAATGTATACGCACGCAGTAGACTTTTTCTCTTGAGACATAGAATTATTTAGCCTCTTCAACCGCCAGTCTTTCACGCGCGGACATCTTTTCTTTCTGGACATCAGAATATAATTCCATCAATGCAGACGCGACCGGCACCGACAAGAGAATACCCAAAAAGCCGGCCAGCTTTCCACCGACGATAAACGCCAGAATCACCACAATTGGTGACACGCCGACAATTTTGCGTACCACAAGCGGATAGATGAGGTGATTTTCAAATTGCTGAATAATCAGATAGAGGCCCACCACAAGCAATCCTTTCGTAATTCCTCCGCCATCAAAGATAGCGGCGATCACCGCCGGTATGGCAGAGAGAATCGGTCCAAACACCGGAATAAGCTCGAACAACCCCGCCAAGATAGCAAGCAGAAGGGCGTTTTTAACCTTAAAGATAGTAAGCCCGAGATAGACCAGTATGGCAATGAGTAATCCGAGCAGTACTTGCCCCTGCATCCACAAGCCGATTTTAAGCTGGGATCGCTTCCAGAGATCAAGCACGTATTTTTGGTTGCGAACCGGTACAATCACTTTCAAGAAGTCTTGCACCCCATCTTCCTGTACCGCCAGATAAAATGACAGCACCACCACCAAAATAAAACTAAGTAATCCGCCGAAAATGCCCGAGACGGCATTGAGCAAGCCTTGGTTGGCGCTTGAAATCGCCGATTGAATATTGGAAAGAGCATCCCCAAAAGAAAAACTGGATGGAATAGCTGATGAAAATGTCTGTACTGCCGAACTTTGGGTAATGGTCGTGACTGTTTCTGGCGCCGGATTCCAAAACGGCACATGAGAAAGATATTCGGGCAATTTGCTTAATAGATTGCTCGCATCACTCAACAGTGGCGGGATAAGAAAATAAAAGATACCGGCAAGCACACCTGCCGTGCACACGTACACCACAATCACCGCGATCAGACGGGAAATATTGTATTTTTTAAGCCACAGTGTCGCCGGTTCGGTAGCTGACGCGATCACCACCGATGCCAAGATAACCAATACCACATCGCGAACATAGTAGAGAAGCGCAAACAGAAGCACATAGAGGATGACTCGAACAATCGTCTCGGAACTAATCCGAATGGTAGTGTATTTTTCCATGGGATGTATTGTACCATACAGAAGTATGAAGTAAAAAGTATACCGTATGAAGCTCCAGAAATCGCGAAGCGATTTCTGGAGCTTCAAGACAACGGCTCACCCCGACGGATTACGTCGGGGAAGTTGTCTTTAGGTTGAGCCTTTAAAAAAGGCTCAACCTAGCCACAGAAAAAGTTAAAGGCTCAACCCTGTTTACTTAGTTAGGATTGAGCCTTTAACTTTTTCTGTGGCAATTTGAATCTTAATTTCTAAGCTTGGCAAAATAACTTACGAGTTCGACTACCAACACTCGCTCCTGCGCGCCGGTGTCTCGATTGCGCACCGTCACTTTTGCATCCCCGCCCGAACGACCGGATTGAGTATCGTCCGGTCGGGCGGGTTTCTCAACCGTATCAAAATCGATGGTCACACAATAGGGCGTACCGATCTCATCCTGTCTGCGATAGCGCTTGCCGATGTTGCCGTTGTCATCAAACGTCACTCGTCCAAGCTCTTTTTTAAGCATCAGATATACTTCCCTCGCTTTTTTGACCAACTCCGGCTTGTTTTTAAGAAGCGGAAACACTGCGACTACATACGGCGCTACCCGCGGAGACAATTTCAAGAAGACACGCTTTTCCCCGCCGAGCTCATCTTCGGCATAAGCATCCGAAAGAATCGCCAGCACGGTTCGATCAACACCAAACGACGGTTCAATACAATGTGGCACAAGACGTTCTTTGGTCTCTTCATCAAAATATGACAAATCCACTTTTGAGAGATCGCTGTGGGCTTTCAAATCAAAATCAGTACGGTACGCAAGACCATAGAGTTCTTTCTTGCCAAACGGGTAGTCAAATTCAAAATCGATTGTCCGCTTTGAATAATGCGCCCGATCGCCATCGGCGATTTCGAGTTCGTGGACATGTTTTGGATTGAGTCCGATATCATTTGTCCACGCGTGCACTTCTTTGACAAAATGTTCGAAGGTCTCTTTCCAAGCGGAAGGGTGAACCAGATATTCAATCTCCATTTGTTCAAACTCGCGGGTACGGAAGATGAAGTCTCGCGGAGCAATTTCGTTGCGAAAGGCCTTGCCGATCTGCGCCATGCCGAAGGGTAATTTTGGATGAAAACTGTCGATGATGTTTTTGAAATTTACAAACATTCCTTGGGCAGTCTCTGGGCGAAGATACGAGACAGAGTTTTCGTCTTGCGTCGCACCAACATTGGTCTTAAACATCATATTGAATTGTTTTTCAGCACCAAGTGCACTGCCACATTCGGGACACTTTCCTTGCCCTGAGCTGGTCGAAGGGTTTTTGGGTAGATGATCGGCACGAAAACGCTTTTTGCACTTACTGCACTCAACCAAGGGGTCTGAAAATCCTGCCACGTGTCCGGAAGCTTTCCACGCATTCTGATTCATCAAAATCGCGGCATCAACACCATACATATCTTCACGATCGTCCACAAACCGCTTCCACCATAAGGTTTTGACATTATTTTTCAGCGCCACACCGAGCGGACCGTAATCCCACGTCCCCGCAAGACCGCCGTAAATTTCGGAGCCTTGAAAAATAAACCCCCGGCGTTTACAGAGAGAAATGATTTTCTCCATCACCCCCTCACGTGCTGTTTTTGTGTCAGTCATATTGTATATTGTAATTTGCGGATTTAAAGAATACGGCAAAACGTTACTTCACCACCACATCACTACCCGATACAAACGCTGGGTCAGTACTCAACCGTGTGGTCAATCCGTT
>JBBTSQ010000018.1:40965-49433 GCA_038078755.1 Patescibacteria group bacterium | reverse complement strand
GAACTCGACGTGCAACTAGCTACGCTCAAGAAAGCGGGTAAAAATCTTGAAGCTGAAAGACTGAAGCGCCGAACCAATTACGACCTCGCGCTGATTCGCGAAGTCGGTTACTGCAACGGCATCGAAAATTATTCTCGACATTTTTCAGGCAAAAAAGCGGGAGATCCTCCGGATAGCTTACTCTCATACTTTCCTCACAAAAAAGACGGTTCACCAGACTTTTTGACTATCATTGATGAGTCACACGTCACCGTACCCCAGCTTGGAGCAATGTATGCAGGAGACCAATCTCGAAAAGCGAGTCTCGTTGATTTCGGTTTTCGACTACCGAGTGCAAAGGACAACCGCCCACTTCAATTTCACGAGTTTGAACAAAAAGTTGGACAGGTACTTTTCACTTCAGCCACCCCGGGACCATACGAGAAAAAAGAATCCGGACAAATCGCGGAGCAGGTGATTCGCCCAACAGGCTTGATTGATCCAGAAGTGTCTATCCGAAAGGTGTCTGCAGACAAAACATACCCCGGCCAAATCAAAGATTTTATCGGACAGACTATTTCGGTCGTGAAAGGTGGTGGGCGCGTGATTGCTACCACACTCACCAAAAAGATGGCGGAAGATTTGAGTGAGTATCTGAAAGAGCAGGGGATCAAGGCTGAATATTTGCATAGTGATATCAAGACAATCGACCGTATTGATATTTTGACTAGTTTTCGTCGAGGGAAATTTGATTGTTTGGTCGGGGTCAATCTCTTGCGAGAAGGCTTGGACTTGCCCGAGGTGGAGCTCATCGGTATTTTGGATGCCGACAAAGAAGGCTTTTTGCGATCAGAGACATCACTGATCCAAATCATCGGTCGTGCCGCTCGAAATGTGAAAGGGCGAGTATTTTTGTATGCAGATAATGTGACGGGCTCGATTGAGCGCGCGATGCGAGAGACCAATCGTCGACGGGGGATTCAAGTGGCGTACAACACCGAGCACGGCATCACTCCGCAAACCATTATCAAAAAGATTACTGATATCACCAGTGAGCTTCGATCGGAGCATGATAAAGCGGTGGATACGTTGGTGGCTGTGGATGCTTCCGAGATCGCAAAAGATCCAAAACGTCGGCGAAAAATCATTGCTGAAAAAGAAAAGCAGATGAAATTCGCAGTCCAAGAGCTCGACTTTGAAACAGCGGCGCTATTGCGGGATGAAATACAGGCAATTAAATCGCTGGTGATAAAGGCGCCAAAAAAGATGTCTAAAAAGGAGGTCAAATAAAAATGAGGCGTTAAAAAATGGCTCTCTAAAGCCATTTTTTAACGCCTCGATCGTACAAAATCGAAAAATGCTTGACTTTTAAAACCATAGGTGCTATACTGTACCCAGATAGATTAGTACTTTAAATAGTAAATGTTTGGCCATACCGATGTGCTCTCAAATTTTTGAAAGTAGATCGGTGTGGCCAGCAAGGCAATGGTCAGACACCGTATCAGAGGCCAGTCTGATAAAGAATGCGTTTGGTCGTATTTTTGCAGGGGAGTAACACTCACTGTGGATCTGCGAACTCACTAATCAAGTGGTGGACGATGTGTGCGGAAGCAACATGTCGGGCCCTTTGTTGGAGGCATTCGAGCACGAATCGTTCGAAAAGAACCTTCTTACACTGACATTCGGAGCCTTCTCCAGCATCCAACGGAGAAGGTACCCCAGTCCAAAGCTCGCAAGGCTTTCGGATACAAAGTACGAGTTTCTGTAACAACGGAGACGAGTACGAGGCGCGATCATCGTTATCAATATCCGAGGGATCGGATCGATGGTTGAGTCATTGCTTGAGGGGAGGACATCTCTTGTTAATAGAGAAACACCTCCCATCGCTCTGCTTCTGGAAACAGCGGCAGAGACAAACTGGGCTGGTCGTGCGCAAGCGTGACCAGCTCTTTTCTTTTTTAATTTGAGGTGTGATAGCTATCGTGTGCTCACAACTCAAGCCCCGTGTACTGTGTGGTACACGGGGTTGTTTTTTAAAAATTCCGTAGTCGGCGCACTTCTTTGTTGCTTCGCTCGGCAGATCATTTGTTGATCTGCACCTGTCGACGGTTTGATCCTGCAACGTCGATTCTGTCGGAATCGTGTCGCGCACCGTCCATTGAAGCGCGACTTACGTTTTAGTCACAAGGCCTATCGTCCGTGATAGGCACCTGTAGACGGCCTCGCTCGTGCCTCATTCAGTAGAATGACCTACTGGGTCGAATTGCATCCAACTACAGAATTTTTGTGCTATACTTCTGTTCAAGTTTAGGTGTAGCTAGAAATAGCGTAGATATCTAGACTGCGCGTCGCAAGACGCCAACCACGAGGATTAGATACCCTCGTTGATGGCCTCGAATAGTTGGCCACCAAAGTCCGTCAACGCGTTTTGCGTGTCGGCATCGGCCCAGCAGAGTTTGCTTCGGCCCGTCAGAAAGTCCGTCACAACATCTACGTGTCGGCATCGGCCAATTGGATACTGTTCCCGACCTTTTTTGTTGGACGGGCAGACACCATTAGGTCTGTTTGGAAAGTCCGTTTCTCCGTAAGGACAACGGCATCGCGCCCCAGAGTCGTCTTGTACGGCTCTGGGGTTTTTCTCGAGGAGCGAGAGCGACGAAGATACTGAGACCAGTAGGTCGAACGTATTATTCTTTGTGGTATACTTTTTTTATGGAATTTCGCACTCATTTGCATAAAGACCGCCTGCATCACGCCTATATTATCGAAGGTCTGCACACTGATTGTGTGCCAACACTACTTTCATTTGTTGAGACAGAGCTTGCGATGCCGATTGTGGGCAATCCAAACATCTGGCGAGAACATTTTGAAGTATTCGGTATTGATGAGGGGCGACGACTGAAAGAGATGCAAGCACTACGCCCCGCCTCGGGAGACAAAAAATTATTTATCCTCTCGGTCAATTCGATCACGCGCGAAGCCCAAAATTCTCTACTTAAAGTGCTTGAGGAACCGACGGTTGGTACCCACTTCTTTTTTATTCTTCCGACGATCTCGACTCTTTTGCCAACCATTTTTTCTCGAGTGGTGCTGATCAAGTCTGCTTCATCAGAAAAGGACGCTGATCAAAACGAAGCGATGGCGCTCGCACAGAAATTCTCCGAAAGTCCCGTTGCCGAACGGCTCAAAATTGCCAAGACACTTGCTGAATCCGAAGAGCGGGAAGTGCCACGGCAATTCGTCAATGCCCTCGAGCGATATTGGTACGACAAAATTTGCTCAAATCTGTCAGACTACACCAAGTGGTTTACCACGCTCTCACAATGTCGGTCATATCTTTCTGACCGCGCGCCGTCGGTAAAGATGCTTTTAGAGCACCTCGCCTTAAGTATTCCCAAAGTCTAGTTCACGTTCATGTTGCGTTATCTCATTTATGTTGTACTATCTCAGCTATAGCTGAGATAGAGGTTGTGGGGTATTCATGTTTTTTCTGATGGTGAGTTGTCTATTGTAAGTTGTGAGTTATATTTTGATGGAATCAAAATATATTTCGTGTATAATGATTTGCATTATGTCTATGTTTCAAAATTTTTTGATGAAGCGGATGCTGGCTTCACAGATGAAAGATGTACCGAAAGAACAGCAGGACAAGATTTTTGCTGCGATTGAAAAGAACCCAGATTTTTTCAAAAATATTGCAGAAAAAATTCAAGAAAAGATGAAGACAGGGAAAAGTCAGATGGATGCTTCGATGGAAGTGGTGAAAGAACATCAGGCAGAGTTACAAAAAATGATAAACTAATTACGACACTATGTTCCAACCAAAAAAGATTTTTATATTACTCGGTCATCCAGACAGTGTTGATTCAATAAGTAGCCGTTTTGCCAATAGCTATGAACAAGGGGCGCGGTCGGCAGGGCACGCGGTCAAGCGATTGAATGTAGGTGATCTGCAATTCGATCCAATCTTGCACAAAGGCTATCGTCTCCGCCAAAATCTCGAGCCTGATTTACTTTCGGTGCAAGAAAATATCAAATGGTGCGATCATTTGGTTATTTTTTACCCGACGTGGTGGTCGTCGATGCCGGCGTTGCTCAAAGGTATGTTTGATCGAATGTGGCTTCCGGGATTTGCGTATAAATTTCACCAAAGTAAATTTACTGGATGGACCAGACTACTCACTGGGAGGACTGCACGAGTGGTGATCACTTCAAATACGTACCCAATTCTCTTGAGACTTTTGTATGGTGATACGTCGAAGGTACTGACGCGAGCAATTTTGTGGTTTGCAGGAATTAGTCCGGTGCGGGTGACAAAGATTGGGGATGCCGAAAAGATGGCGGAAGGTAAGCGGGTGAAGTGGGATAAAAGAATGGTGGAGATGGGGAAGAGGGGAAGATAAGAATCTCAATTTCTAAATCCTAAATTATAATTTCTAAATCAGAACAGCCCCAGAAATCGTGGAGCGATTTTGGAGGCTGTTTTGATTGTAAGTTGTCTATTGTAAGTTGTTTGTTAGCTCCTCTTGCACCTCTTCTATTAGCGTGGTAAGGTGATTTCGGACCGCGGAACAGTTCCGCTCAAAAAGAAAGGCAGTTCTATGAAAAGATTGATTGTTTGGTGTTTGCTCACGGCCCCGATGTGGTTTATCGATCTCGTGCGGATGGCCTGTTCCGTCTTCAGACTTCGTGAGTACAGGGGCTGGTTCGGCGCCTATGAAGGCGGCTTCGATACCTGTTGGATTGCGCTTGTTGAGAGGAGAAAGGATCTTCAGAGGACGCTGTGTTATCTTCTGGCCTTGCTCACTCCACCATGCCAGCTTAGACTCTATTTTGATTCGCTATCTCAAGATGAGTCTTTGCATTCACTCCGCAGAGCGATGTTTGTCCGTTCTCGGCATTTTCCGATTCGAGAGGTGTGCCCACCTTCTGATTCACCTAAAGATGCTTTGGTGAGGTGGATACGGTGGCATTCCAAGTGGAGCTATCTGTATCATAGTAATGAGACTGGCACGAGACCGCCTCAAGAACGGCTCAAAGAATTTTTGAGAGACAATGGTGCACCTCATTTAACCTCGGGTGATTTGGTGAACGTGATCGTTACTGAACGAGTGCCCACGTCCTTGATGGAAGAGTTGGTGCGCGATTGCTGGCAGCGTTTCCATAAGCATCCGCTCGATTCTTTTTGTCCTGATGATCATTTGATCAGACTTTTGGGGTTTCTCAAAGACCAGACGTATCCGGGGTTCACTACGCTTCGTGAGCAATGCGTCTTGATTGCGTTTGCGCGCAGTCAGATACTCGAGAACGTTCACCATGTTGAGGCGTTACAGAGAGTGGCAAGTGAGGCCAACCCTTACAGAGCTGTGGATGTTCGGAAAATGCTTACAGATGGTGCTCCCGTAAGCAAGACCTAAGTCACCTTTGTTCTGTTTCGAAGCCCCGATTCGCCACGGCGAATCGGGGCTTTTTTAAAAGGCTAAGCCTCCGGCTTAGCCTTTTAGGTGGCTCAACAGAGCCGTTTTAAAAATCACCTTTTCTCACTTTTTTGGGCAAAACTATGCTGTTTTTGTTGTAAAAAAGCATCAAATCAGCTACTATAGTCACTTATGGCATCATTAAGTATCGGCATTGTGGGGCTCCCAAACGTGGGCAAATCAACCCTCTTCAACGGCTTGACCAAAAAAAGCGTTCTCGCGGCTAATTATCCATTTGCCACCATCGACCCGTCGGTCGGAGTAGTGCCGGTGCCCGATGAGCGATTGTACAAACTTGCTGAATTTTCTAAAACACTACGCACTATTCCGGCGGTGGTGGAATTTGTCGATATCGCTGGGCTAGTCAAGGGGGCGTCGGAGGGTGAAGGGCTCGGCAATCAATTTTTGACCAACATTCGTGACACCGCCGCCATCGCGCAAGTGGTGCGTATTTTTGAAGATGACAATATTATTCACGTTGATGGTAAGATTAATCCACTTGGTGATATTGAAGTGATTAATCTCGAACTTATCCTCGCCGATCTACAGACGATTTCCAAACGGAAGTCAGGCATTGCGAGCGATGTGAAGCGAGGCAATAAAACGGCACTGGTTGAAGCAGAACTTTTGAAAAAATTGGATGAAGCGCTGACTTCCGGCAAGCTCGCTTCTTCTGTTGCCGTGACTGATGAAGAAGGATTAATACTCCACGGACTGCATTTGCTCACCGCCAAGAAGATTTTGTATGTACTCAATAAAAAAGCGGGTGGCAAGAATCTCGATGAGACCAATGATCCGCGTTTTGTGGAGCTTCTCAAATTTTTTAAAGATACCGCTTCGAACTATGTAATTGTGGATGCAAAGATTGAAGAAGATTTGAAAGAAATGACTGGAGACGAGCGGGCGATGTTTCGTACAGAGCTTGGTGGCGGGGGAGACGACGGTATCAACAGTCTGATTGTCGAAGGCTACAAAATGCTTGGCTTGATTACCTATTTTACCACCGGTGTGGAAGAGACTCGCGCGTGGACGATCAAAGCCGGCTGGACGGCGCCTCTCGCTGGTACTGCCATTCACACTGATTTTAAAGATAAATTTGTCCGCGCTGAAATTATCGAATGGGATAAGTTGCTTGCCTCTGGTTCCTATGGCGCCGCTCGCGAAAAAGGTTTGGTCCGCACCGAAGGAAAAGAATATGTGGTCAAGGATGGAGATGTGATTGAGTTTAAAATTTAGACATCGTAGATGTCTAAATTTTAAACTCAATCACGCAGAATTAGTCTTACCATGACTAATTCTGCGTGAACTATTTTTTTAGACATCGTAGATACTTAAATCTTAAATTCAATCACTCCGAATTCGCCCAACCATGGCGAATTCGGAGTAGACTAAATAGAATCCGCCTTACTGTGGCGGATTCTGCGTAAGTAGAGTTCCAAATTTAGACAAAATAAAAGGGCCGGATTTCTCCAGCCCTGACCCCAAACCAAGATGCCATTAGCGCATAAAACGCAGAGAGAGAGCTTGGTTCTAGTCCGTTTGATTCTATACTGAATATGTTAAAACAGCAAGGCTATAGAGTGTGCTAGCGTTACGGATGTTAAAATCTAGGTGTTGATTTATATTTCAGGTATGCTATAATCCCAAAGGACTCAAAATAGCACTTTGTATGAATCATCGAAAAAATCAGACTACCGATTCGTCCAGTAATGGCGGGAGTATGCTCGGAGTGCTCATGCTTGTGATTGTCGCCGGCATTGCCTGGGCATTTTGGGATACATTTGCGAAGTAATTTCATCCGCTCCACATCTTTCGTGAAAGGTGTGGGGCGGTTTTTTTTGGAAAGGCCCCGCCCCGTCGAAGACTTGGGGCGGGGCCTTGTTTTTCTATTGTCATTTTTGAGTTATACTAACGTCTACATATTATACACATTAATTTATTATCTTTATGGATACAATACTGCCAAAACCAAAAACGAGCCCAAAGGATTTTTTTCTCCATTTCGGTGCGGTAATTACGCTTTATGTCAGCGCGATTAGTTTAATCAATTTGCTTTTTGAGGTGATCAATACCGCCTTTCCTGATGCTTTGGAAAATTATGTCGATCCGTATTCGTACACTATGCGATTATCAGTTGCATCACTAATCATTCTCTACCCACTGTATCTCTTTTTGATGCGCACGATTCGGGTGGATGTTGAAGCGCACCCAGAAAAAAGGGAGGTTGGAATTCGAAAATGGCTGACCTATCTAACACTCTTTATTGCGGGTATTGCTGTGGTGGTTGATTTGATTACCTTGATTAATACTTTTTTGGGCGGAGAAATTAGTACGCGATTTGTGTTGAAAGTGCTGGTGGTGCTCGTGGTGGCAGGAATTGTGTTTGGGTACTATGTATACGATTTGAAAGTGACGACTAGTGTCAATCTCAAAGTGATTCGGGCGTTTCGATGGGGCACGCTTGCGCTCGTGCTGGTATCAATCATTGGTTCATTTTTTGTCATCGGCTCACCGATGAAGCAACGCGATTTGCGATTTGATGAACGACGTACGAGCGATTTACAGACTATTCAGTGGCAAATTATTAACTACTGGCAACAGAAGGGAGTGATGCCAAAAACACTCGCAGATTTGGAAGACCCGATCTCTGGATTTACGGTGCCGACTGATCCGCAAAAGGTGTACCAATATGAATACACCGTTGGATCAAAAAGCAATATGTTTTCTTTGTGTGCCACTTTTTCAGCGGAATCTCCCACAGGCACTAATTATTATCCGCAAAATGAAAGTTGGAATCATGGCGTAGGTAAGGTGTGTTTTGACCGAGCCGTAGATGCAGATTTGTATCCGGTGAGGCTAAAACAATTTTAGCTTAGTAAAAATTGTTCGCCCGAACATTTTGTACTCAAAATGTTTTAGGGCCGAAAGGGGTGTACTAAGAGGAGAAGATAAGAAGACAAGTCAGACAAGAAGACCGGAAAGGAGACAAGAGGGGGCGCCGTAGGCGCCCCC
>JBBTSQ010000018.1:0-40955 GCA_038078755.1 Patescibacteria group bacterium | reverse complement strand
CTTTTGCCCCCCCCTCTTGTATTTATCTGAATTAATTAAAGAAAAAACCTCTTTTTGATAACTTTCTTATCAAAAAGAGGTCGGTAACTACGGAATGGGTTTGAATCGTCCGAGAATGGTGTCTGTAACCAGACCCCAATCTGGAAACTGAACCAAATCTGTATCCATGTCCCAATCCTGAAACTGGACTGTGGTCGCAGGGTTATACTCTGCTTTGTAGACAACAACCGCGCCACGATTAGGGACTGAGTGAGTATACACTCTTTGAACCGCTATGTCCGGCAGTTTTCCACTTAACCGATATTTGCGAGTGACCGTTTTCATTGCTACCAAACATTCGAATCGATCATCCACAAAGTGAGTGATACCGAGCTCGGCGCAGATAGTGCCTTTCTGGTTGCGTTCACGGCAGAAGCGAATATTCTCTCGCTTCATTCCGGTTTGTTCCCAGAATTTGTGGTGTTCGAGCCACGCCATGATCTTCTCTTCTCCCGGGATACTGCATCGGGAAACGATAAAGAGGTTTCTCGGACCGAGTAGGGTGACCAGTTGGTTGATAGAGATAAAAGCTCCAGGTAAAGCTTGCCGATTGAGAAAGTCAGGGTCCTCTGACATCCTTAGTGCCCGAGTGTCACCCTCATTTTGATTGCGTGCAATCGCAATGGTGTCTCCAAAATCAATACCGAGGATAATGGGTTTGCAGGTGTTCATAGTCTTGTGCTGTTCAAGGTGCAGTTGTTCTGAAATACAGGTTTACATACTATGATAATAATGTCAAGTATTTTTACTAAATTTAATTTAGCCGTAAAAATCTAAATACCCGTAACGAATCTTAGGGAGCGAGAGTTGCTTCTAGTGTATGTCGCGGAGTTTCGCCAGCATGGTCTGTCAAGAGATGCGTCTGCGCATAATCTTGACAGTGGCGAAACGAGCGTAGGAAAAGCCAGCGCTGGCTGGCTTTATCCGCGTACACTAGAGGCAACTTGAGCGACCCTCTTGACAAGATGGGGTCGCTTGACTTAGACTGGGTGAAGTGATAGTGTGGTAATACAAATACAGTCACCACTGTAGTATATGTGTTAAGTATTAATCATTTAATAACGTTTCGAAAACTTATATGGCAGAGATAACTTTTAAACCAAAACAAGTCGTTAAACAGCTGATCCTCGCGCTTCCTGAACGCGCTCGAGATGTTGTCCAGAGTCGCTATGGCCTTGGTAAAGAGACCAAGAAAATGACCTTGGAATCGATCGGCAAGAAGTACGGCATCACTCGAGAGCGAGTGCGCCAGATCGAGAATTACGCGATCAACCATATCAAGAAATCGAAACAGTACAAAGATCAAAAGCCGGCGTTTGATGACCTTGAAGCATATGTACACTCGCTCGGAGCAGTGGTGGCTGAAGAAGATCTCTTGAGGCACGCATCAAAAGATAAATCTCTCCAAAATCATGTGCATTTTATGCTCGTGCTCGGTGATGCGTTCCGCAAGGAAAAAGAAGACGATACGTTTAAACACCGATGGCATGTTGACAAAGATCTGTCGAACAAGATTCATGATTCTCTCCACAAGCTCTATAAATCTTTGGCGGATGACGATATTATTCCGGAAAGCGATTTGATCTCCAATTTCTTGGAGCATTTGAAAGATGTGTCTGAAAAGTACAAAAGTGAAGAGGTGATGAAGCGATGGTTATCGATGTCAAAGATGATCGGCAAGAATCCGCTCGGCGAATGGGGTAAGTCATCTTCATCAAATATCAAAGCCAAGGGTGTGCGAGACTACGCATATCTAGTCATCAGAAAACATGGCTCACCGATCCATTTCCGCGAGGTGGCAAAGCGAATTTCAGAATTATTTAATAAGGAAGCACACGTGGCGACGACCCATAATGAATTGATCAAAGATTCTCGGTTTGTGCTTGTCGGTCGAGGACTCTATGCGCTTTCGGAGTGGGGCTATATGACTGGCGTGGTCAAGGATGTGATCAAAAAGATTATTGAAAAAGAAGGAGCACTTACCAAAGAGCAGGTGATCGACAAGGTGCTCAAAGAACGCTATGTCAAAGAAAACACCATTTTGGTCAATCTCCAAAATCCAAAATATTTCAAAAAAGACAAGGAAGGGAAGTATTCAGTGGCGTAAAAGGGAGATTAGACAACAGAGCACAGATACCAGACCAGAGATCTGAAAAGCCTCGAAATTGCTTCGCAATTTCGAGGCTTTTTATTTAACGGCTCACTGGTTTTAATGAAAAACCAGTGAGCCGTTCGTTTTTAGCCGTTTTTTAGCGTGCCTCAACTAAGCCATTTCAACGGCTCACTTACAGGTAAGCCGTTGAAGGTCTCTTGGTAGGTCGGTTCTTCTCTGATTGTGCGTTGTTAGCTGTAAGTTGTCTGTTTTCTCTTTCCTATACTTTATACTTTTCATTTTATACGTTATACTTCTCTGTATGTACCAGACATTTAGTGACAATCTCAGTCGCTTTCTCGAACTCGCACTCGTACAGAATGTTCTGACTGTTCTTGAAAAGACCTATGTAATTTGGTTACCAATTATCGCTTTTTTGATATTTTGGCATTTTTTTACGGTCTACACTCGGACCAAATTTATTGCAAACCTAAAGCACGTATTACTTGAAATAAAGGTGCCAAAAGATGTGTTTAAGTCGCCGCTCGCGATGGAGCTTTTTTTAAACGGCTTACATCAGACGGGAGGAGAGGCTACTTGGTATGATCGACAAGTATTGGGCAAAGTCCGCGCATGGTTTTCGCTTGAAATCGCGTCGTTTGGCGGAGAGCTCCATTTTTTCATTTGGACACGCGAAGCACTTCGTACCGTCGTCGAGACGCAACTCTACTCACAATATCCCGGCATCGAAATTCACGAAGCTCCCGACTATGCCAAAAAGCTTAGTTATAGTCCACGCACGCACTCGCTTTGGGGATGTGATTTTGTCTTTACCAAGCCCGATCCGTATCCGATCAAGACCTACACAGATTTTGGTCTCGATAAAGATCCAAAAGAAGAATACAAGGTCGACCCGATTACCCCGCAGCTTGAATTTTTGGGTGCGTTAAAACCTGACAATCAGATTTGGATTCAATTTGTGGTGCGGGCGCATAAAAAAGAACCGGGGGAAAAAGACGATCCGCTTGATAAATTATCTAAAAAAGAAATCAAAGCGATTGTCGATAAGGCGTTGATCAAAAAAGAAGACGAAGAGAAGACGGCCGCCTCCCAAAAATTGTCAAAAGTTCAGCAGGAGGTGATTACCGCTATCGAGCGACATATGGCAAAACATAATTTTGATGTTGGTATCAGGGTGATTTATGTGGCGCCAAAAGAGAGTTTTGTGGGGACCAATATCCCCGGATTAATCGGTACATTTAAGCAATATGGGTCAGCCAACATGAATGGATTTAAGCCCTCTGCGTGGATGACCAATTTTAATTACCCGTGGCAAGATTACAAAGAGATTCGCCAAAATAAGACGCGAGCAGAAGTTTTGGACGCCTATCGTCGTCGTTCGTTTTTCTGGCCACCATACAATTTTAATAAACATATCCATTTGAGCACTGAAGAATTGGCAACAATGTACCATTTTCCAGGGCAAGTGTCGGGGACACCTTCGTTCAATCGTATTATGTCGAAAAAATCAGAGGCCCCAGCAAACTTGCCGATTTAATGTTGTTGATATCTCGATCTTTATTTTATGGGTTTTCAAAGACGCATTGCTGATTTCAAGCTCTTTTGGAAGGAGGTATCTCTCGTGCGATTATTTTTCTTTCTACTTTTTTGCGGAGCGACAGTTTCAGCAATTTTCTATGGGCTGGTATGGCGCGCGCCGACATCATTTCCGCAACAAACATTTATACGCATCGCTTCTGGGCGAGGACTTTCGAGCGTTGCGGAGGAATTATATAAAAAGAATCTGATTATCTCGCCATTTTGGTTAAAAACATTCGTGGTGCTTCTCGGTGGGACAAAGGGGCTATTGGCCGGAGAGTATGCCTTTCCGACTCGAGAAAATGTGTTTTCAATTGCTGGCAGATTGACTTCAGGCGATAGCCGACTGGAGCCGATCAAGGTTACTATCCCCGAAGGGACATCGGTAAAAGAAATGGCAGAGTTGTTTGACGAGGCACTGCCATTGTTCAATACCAAAGATTTTTTAAAACTTGCCGAAGCAAAAGAGGGATTTTTGTTTCCAGACACCTATAATTTTTTACCCAACGAGACTGCGACTACCGTGGTGTCTGCGATGGAGAAGAATTTTGTGAAAGCAACCACGGTGATACAAAACGATATCACTCGATTTAAAAAAACACTCAAAGATGTGGTGATTATGGCCTCATTGGTTGAAGAAGAAGCTCGCACCACTGAAACTCGACGAATTGTGGCAGGAATTTTGTGGAAGCGGTTGTCGATTGGTATGCCACTTCAAGTTGATGCGGTGTTCCCGTATATTAATGGCAAAAATACCTATCAATTGACTACCGAAGATTTGGCGATTGACTCCCCATACAATACCTACAAGTACAAAGGTCTACCGAAAGGACCGATTTCAAGCCCAGGACTTGATTCACTCAAGGCGGTGCTGACCCCGATTGCCAGCCCGTACTTATTTTATTTGTCTGACAAAGATGGGGAAATGCATTACGCCAAGACGTTTGAGGAGCACGTGAGGAATAAGGAGAGGTATTTGTGAAGCAAACCCACAACTTACAACCAACAACTAACAATGAGAAAATAGAAAAAAGGCGAGCGGAGTACCGCTCGCCCTTGCGAAAAAGAACATATTGTAACTGACTCAGTATCGGCGGAGGCCGATTCTTCTACAAAAAAGTCTACCCCGGTGTCTCGCTTATTCTCGAGTCTGCGAGGGAATAAGCGAGACTAGACTTTAATTCACCCCAAATTCGGGATGAGCCTTGAAGAACCGGCCGGTGGCGCGCCAAAGGAAGTTTGCAATTTCCTCCCATGTCCAGTAGGTGGTGTAGGAAGAGTCGCTGGGTGAAGCGCGGCACCACGTGCATTCCATTTCCTCAAGATCTGCGAGATTTAGTTTGAAGCGCGAGCAGACCTGCTTTAGGGTAGTTTGACCTGCTTTTGCAAGAAGACACCGATTTTCACTTCCCATATCGAAATCTCGTGCCAATGTCGAGGGGATTATCGGGAGGTCTTTTTGGATACAAAATGTCACTCCGGCGACAATTCCATCGAATGCACCCTCTCTCCAATCTGGGTCAAGCTTCTTAAATTTCGATGAGATAGTCATCTTTTTAAGATGTGCGCGAAGCTGCATTTTCCAACCACGAAGTGAAGGTTTTGCTGTTATCGTCTTTTTCATAGAACTACCTTTCTGTTGAGTTTTTCCATCTATAGTGATAGCATAGCAAAAATGAATCGTCAAGATAGTAAACAGCGGAAGAAGGTATATGTGGGTCTGTCCGGCGGGGTTGATAGCTCCGTCTCTGCCGCACTACTCAAGCTGGCTACACCAAATAATTTTGAAAAATTATTTGGTCGCCCGACCCCGAAGGGGTTTAGGGGCTATGACGTGACTGGTGTATTTATCAAAGTTTGGTCGCCAGATTGGCTACCGTGCACTTGGCGAGAAGACCGCCTCGATGCCATGCGGGTGGCGGCAAAGCTCGGTATTCCGTTTGTGACGCTCGATCTTGAAAAAGAGTATAAAAAAGAAGTGGTGGATTATATGATTGCTGAATACAAAGCGGGGCGAACGCCAAACCCAGATGTGGCGTGCAATCGGTCGGTGAAATTTGGGGGGTTCTACAAATGGGCGATGAATCAAGGAGCTGATTTTGTTGCTACCGGTCATTATGCTCAGGTGATGCCAAACAAACAACTCACAATTCCGACGCTCCGGTCGGAACTCCGACTTTTACGAAACGTCGGAGCAAACAACTCGCAATCAAAAAAAAATAATTTAAAGATAAAAATTAAAGAATATCAACTATTAACTGGTTTGGATAAAAACAAAGACCAATCGTATTTCCTCTGGACGCTCTCACAAGAACAACTCGCTCACACTCTTTTTCCCGTGGGGAATATCGAAAAACCGGAGGTGCGAAGGCTGGCGAAAAAATTTGGTTTAATTACCGCCGACAAAAAAGACAGTCAGGGCCTGTGCTTTATTGGCAAGATTGATATTAAAGATTTCCTCAAGCGATCAATACCGACAAAAAAAGGAAAAGTACTTTCTGTTGAGGGAAAAGAAATCGGCTCACACGACGGAGCGACGTTTCTCACTATCGGCGAACGACATGGATTCACTATTACCCAAAAGACCACTCTCGATACACCGTACTATGTGGTGGCGAAAGATGTGAAGAAAAATACCATAACCGTTTCTCACAAAAAGCCTGACGGCGGTCTTTCCGGAGCAGTGTCTGAAATGACGTGTATAAAAATGAATTGGATCGGTGAGACGCCAAAAGCGGGAGATTCGTTTTTTGTTCGTACTCGCTATCGCCAGACGCTTGAACCGGTAACAGTAGTCTCCATTACAGCACAAAAGGCGGTATTTCATTTCGCGCGTCCCCAAAGCACTATCACCTCTGGTCAGTCCGCGGTATTTTATCTCAACGACACTTGTATCGGCGGCGGTGTCATTTCTTAATTCTCCAAGCGCACCTGTCACTTCTGTACTTCTAAGTATAGAAGTGACGTCTTTTATCTTTTTCTGATTGTTGATTGTAAGTTGTAAGTTGTTTGTTATACTGTTTCCTATGCGTATCAAAAAGTCTGACGGAAGTCTCGAGCCCTTTAATCCAGAAAAATTGATGGCGTCTTTGGTGCGGTCGGGAGCGGCACCAGAAGCGGCGGCCGATATTGCCACTCATATTGAAGGGGAGCTGAAAGATGAAATGCCCACTTCGCATATTTATCGCCACGCCTTTGAATTGCTCCGTAGGCAGACTAAACCAGTCGCGATCTCATACTCACTCCGTCACGCTATCGCTGAGCTTGGTCCATCTGGCTTTCCGTTCGAAAAATTTGTTGCAGAGCTCTACAAAGCCTCTGGGTATGAGACGGTGACGGGGGTGATTGTGCAAGGTAAATGTGTCCCGCATGAGATGGATGTGGTGGCATGGAAAGGCGATGAGCTCATTTTTATTGAAGCCAAATTTCATAATGAGTTTGATTTAAAATCTGATTTAAAAGTGGCACTCTATGTGAAGGCACGGTTCGATGATCTAAGGGGGCGGGAGTATGAGTTTGGTGGTAAGACCCGAAAGCTTTCCCATGCACTGCTCGTTACTAATACTAAATTTACTTCAACCGCTATTGATTACGGTGTTTGCGCGGGACTTTCGATGATCGGATGGAATTATCCTGCAAAAGGTAATTTACATCATATGATTGAAGGGGCAGGTCTGCATCCAGTGACTGCGATTAGCGGACTTTCGAATGTTGAAAAAAGAGATTTACTCGCTTCCGGAAAAGTGCTGTGCCGATCGATCAACACTGAAAGCGCTTTGAAAACGGCGGGTATCCGTGCAGAGAAGATCCCGGGAATTTTGGAGGAGATAAAGTTGGTATGCTAACTTTCCGTCAAAAAGTGCTTGCGTATGTTTCGACTATTCCCAAAGGGTCGGTGGCGACCTACGGCTATGTGGCAAAACAAGCGGGCAAACCAAAAGCCGCTCGAGCAGTTGGAGCGATTCTCAAAACCAATTTCGATCCGAAGATTCCGTGTCACCGCGTCATTCGAAGTGATGGCAGTCTTGGTGAGTACAATCGTGGTGCATCAAAAAAGCGCACGCTCCTTAAAAAAGAAGGTGCGATTAAGTAAAAAGCTGAAACAACTCTCGTGCCGACGAAAGTTTCAGCTGTTTTTGTTGTGACTACTTTTTCATCCCCCATGAGCTCGCTTCTGGCAGACGATATTTTCGAGCGAGGGTGAATTGGTAGAGCGCGAAAATAATAGTGGCGAAGGTCGAGTAGCCTTTGTATGCCACCCATGCGATTTCATCAAAATTTCGCCATACAATTTCGTTGCCGATAGTCAGGATAATAAAAAACAGTGCCCACCGTAAAGACAAAATCTTCCAGCCGGTGTCGGTCATTGAAAATAAATAGCCGAACATTTTTTTCAGCCTACCGCGGCCTTGGATTAGTCCCGAAATCAGCACCAATGCAAACACGCCGTTATAGACACTATCTTTCACAATTAAATACAAGGGCTCATTGTAAACCAGTGTAGCAACCCCCGAAATAATGACCGAAGCGCCGGCAACTAGTGGAAAATAGGCAATTCTGCGCTCTTTGAAAAAGGCGTAGATGAGGGAGACTCCGGTGAGCGCCACAAAAAGGGCGGTCGATTCAATAAACCCGAGCCGTTTGGCGGTCAGAAAGAACACCACAATCGGTCCAAATTCTATCGACAGGCCGATGAATAATTTTCGAGCCATAGCGGTTCTATTTTAACACATTTTGAGGTGAAAAGCCGATTTGTATTAGAAATCAATATATCTCGAATAACAATATTGACATAAATTGACTATTTTGCTATACTTGTCGATGGAATGATCTTTGAAAACTCAGTGTTTTCGAGGTGATTTTGTCTGGATTGGTGATGCTTCGCATCTACTACGTTAATTCAGAAAAAATCGAAAGGAAAGGACACTAAAATGCAAGCAATCGTAAAGGATCCTGGAACCGAAGAGGGTCTCAAAGACTTCTTTGACAGGCATCCGCAGGAAGTGCAACTACTCGCTTTCTTTACGCGGGTCAGTGAAGCGACGGTGCGACGCTGGAAATCGGGAGAAAATTATCCTATCGGCTTCTCGTTACTTGCGGTCCGAAACTTCTTGTCTCTCAAGGGATACAAGATTCCGGCCCACGACAAGCTTGATCAAGAAATTCGTGATTTCGGCGCGCTTCTTGCGCACCGAATCATTACGATGGATGAAGCAATTGCCGGTCTCGGCTATACAAATACCAAAGGCGTCTTTCGCGTGGTGTTTGGCAGGACCAAGCCAATGGAAGAATCCCTAGGGAAGCTCCGCGAATATTTGGCTACCCATCGGGATACGCTGATCAAAAAGCGTTTGGAAGCAGAGGTCGGTATCAAGCACGGTCGCGATCAAGTGATTGATGGTGCAACTCATGCACCTGAAAAGCCTCTGCCGGTGTTGCCACAACCGTCGCCAAGCCACTCGACCAGTAGTTCTCAAGACGAACACGCTTTGGTTCTTCAATCGTTGGCGCATTTGATGCGAGCGGTAAAGCCGTTAGCAACAATGGTCAATTCTCAAGCATTTACCGACAAAGAGCGGGAAGAATTCCGCAGATTGGTAGGTAGTGCAAAGGAAATGTTTGACACAGCAAACCTGATGAACTGGCTCTGTAGCGATGATGCTCGGAAGCGTCATTTCTTGGGCCTAAAGTAATCGCGATAAACAACAAACAGAAAGAACAAGAAGTATGACTACCATGTTGCCTCGTTCTCGTCGGTTTCAGTTGCCCACGCCTCCCAACAGGAGTTTGGTGCAATTTCACGCCGGTATGGCACTCTGTCGTTTGGCAGATGATTACGCTACCTTGGCAGAAGTCATTTATGAGCAAGGCCAAAATGCGATTGATGCTCAAGCGACTAGGATATGGATTGAGGTCTATCAAAAATCCCATCTGGTGATCATCCGTGACAACGGTTGCGGCACTGACAAGGAAGATTTTGATAGAGCACTTCAGTCTGTGTGCATGACGCTCAAGAGTGAAAATGACACTGCCTATGGCCAATTTGGCCAAGGGTTGATCAGTCCGCTTCGCAAGTGTGGGCAAAACACGTTTACCTCGCGCAAACGCGACAGTGGTAAACCGTTTACTCGGTGGACATTTGTCACTGCAGATATCGAACAGATGCGTGAACAGGTCATTGTGCCCAACAAGGTTGTTCGGGGCGATGAGGCTGTTCCGTGGAACACCGAAGTCCGCCTGATCGATACCACCACTGATGGTGTCAAAGGCCGATTGTCTCTGGAGAGTCTTGTGGAGAACATCATTGATCGGTTCAATGTGATGTTGCTCGAACGGCCGGTGTGGGTGGAGATTAAGTTCTCTGACGCCGACGGCCACGTTGAGGAACGGAAGTTTACCGGAAGAAAGTTTTTCGGTGAAAAGCTTCGCGAGGTCAGTATTTCTCGCGAGAAGTCTGGTGACACCCTGTTCCGGATGTTCATCGCTCCCAAGAGTGAGCGTGGACGGAAGGGCACTGTGCAGGTGGGAGTGATTGGTAATCCCTATCGCTTCACACTCAAGCAGTGTCTTAAATCTATCCCCTCGGGGTGGATTATGCCAGAAGCAGTCGAGGTGTTGACCAGCGGATTGTTCGAGGGCGAGATTCTGGGTCGCAATATCCAGCTTCACGTCAGTCGCAAGCAGTTCGTTGAAAACGAGACCTTGTGCGAATGGTGTGACACACTCAATGAGTGGTATGCCACTGTCGGGAGAGAGTATTTTGCTCAAATCCAAGCAGACCGGCAAGACGAGCGTTACCAAGATATCGGTCTGCGCACTATCCAAAAGCTGGCTAGCCTCCTCAAGAATAATGAACGCTTCGCTGGCCTGATGAGGGTCATCAATAGCTTCAGCTTGGGGAATGTTGGTCCCGGTCACGTGCCTCCTTCCAAACGCAATGTTGCGGGTGACACGACTACCGCCACTTCGCTCACTGGTCAACCGGGAACTCCTCGGGGTGATCGTAAAGAGGGTGGTGGAGATCGCCCAGATCCCAAGACCGAAAAGGATGGACATCATCCGTTTGTGGTGGCTGGACCGAAAGGTTCGGAGCGCAAATTGGTGAAGCACGGCAGTCTGGGACTGATGTTCCGGACCAGCATGATGGCGGGCAGTCCGAGGTTGTATGAATTGGATGTCCAGACCGGTATCCTTGATTTCAACGATCGGCACCCTCATTGGCAACTCTGCGCGGGCAAGGATGAACATCTTGCTAGGCTCGAGTTGTTCTGCGCGATTCAAGCGCTGACTCTCGAGACGTTGCCTGCCGAAACTCGCGAATGGAATCAATTGGCCTTTGATGAACAGATGGGGCCGATTATTGAAGCCATGATCGTGTCTGGGCACACGATTACCGGCAAGAAGCCCGGTCGCAAGAAAAACACTGAGTAAGAGACGCAAACCCAATAGGGAAGCACTTCATTGTGCCGATCTGTTGGGTTTTTTCTTTTCTCTCTGATACTATATGTCTATGGTGAATACACACAAAAAGAATGCCCGCACAAAGGCATCTTTGACGACGGGGTCGTCAAAGATGGCGGTAAAAACAGCTTGGGATTTAAGCCTTTTTTATGCTTCAACAAATGATCCGAGGATTGAGACGGATATCGTGGCGCTCGAAAAGCTCTGTGCGGATTTTGCCAAAAAGTATTCGACTTCGATCAAAAAGCTGTCAGACCCGGTCTTTCTTAAAACCGCACTCGGAGAATATGAAGCCTTGTGCGCTGACATTTCCGGCACCAAGCCATTGATGTATCTCTACTATTGTAAAACGCTCGATGGCACCAATCGGGTCGTCTCCGCGATGATCAACCGCCTGACCGAACGAGTGACCTTTGCTCACAACCAGATTTTATTCTTTGACCTTGCTTTAGGCGCCCTATCACAAAAAGACAAAGACACGTTGCTTGCCGACAAAAGTCTTTCACATTTTCATTATTTTCTTTTTCGACTATTTGAAGCGAGCAAGCACCAACTCACCCTTCCTGAAGAAAAGATTTTGAACCTCAAATCACAACCCGCCTACGACCTCTGGGTATCGAGTGTTGAAAAATTGCTCTCTGTCGAAGAAATCGAATGGAAAGGGAAATCGATCCCGCTCGGCGAGGCGCAGTTTATGTTGAGCAGCTTGGCGACGCGCGATCGGGCGCTTCTCCAGAAAAAATTAAATACCGTCTACAAACGGATCGCTCCTGCTGCCGAAGCCGAGCTCAATGCCATTGTGATCAACCACAAAATTAATGATTTACTGCGAGGCTTTAGCAAGCCATACAGCGGTGTGGTACTGGGGCATCAAAACGATGAGGCGATGGTTGAAACATTGGTCAGTAATGTGACGAAACATTTTGACATCAGTCAGCGATTTTACGCGATCAAAGCAAAATTATTAGGTTTGAAAAAGCTCACCTGGGCGGATCGCGCGGCGCCGCTCGGCACCGTGTCCAAAAAATTTACTTTTGCGGATAGTGTGCAGATTTTGCGAAAAGCGTTTGGCGATCTTGATCCTGAATTTAAGGCAATCCTCGATCGGTTTCTGGCGAATGGCCAGATCGATGTCTATCCGAAAAAAGGTAAAGAGGGCGGAGCATTTTGTTCGGGCTCGACCGGTGTGCCGACCATGGTCTTTTTGAATCACATTGATACTGAAAATTCATTACTGACTTTTGCGCACGAGATGGGGCACGCCATCCACACCGAGCTGTCAAAAAAACAAACCCCGTTCTATGACGGCTACACCACGCCAAATGCCGAAGTGGCCAGCACCTTTTTTGAAAACTTCGCTTTTGATGCAGTGTTTAAAACGCTTTCAAAAAAAGAGCAACTGGTTGCGCTTCACGATAGAATCAATGACAGCGTCTCAACCATTTTCAGACAGATCGCCTGCTTCAATTTTGAACACGCGCTTCATATGGGTATTCGCGAGAAAGGGGAGTTGGCGAAAGAGGATATTGCGAAATTGCTCAATACCCATATGTCTGCCTATTTGGGACCACAAGTAACACTCACTCCCGATGACGGCTACTTTTTCGTGTCGTGGGGACATATCCGACGGTTTTTCTATGTCTACTCCTATGCCTACGGCGAGCTCGTCAGCAAGGCACTCTATCGAAAATACATCGCTGATCCGAAGTACTTGTCTGTGGTCAAAAGTTTCTTGTCGGCAGGTGGAAGCAAGAGTCCGAAAGACATTTGGGCGGAGGCGGGGATTGATATTACTGATCCGCAGTTCTTTATTGATGGCTTGCGTGCCATTGAAGATGATATACTTACTCTTGAAAGTCTCTACAAGAGTTCATCTAAAAAATAATGGTCACTCTTTTTGAAAATCTACCACTTGAATTTTGGATCTTGATATTTGTCGCTGGATTTTCAGGGACAGTTTTGATGACACTGCTCGGACACTTGGACCACCGCCATCGAGCTTATCGAAAGAAACATTGGTTTTTTGATCACACGATGGCCAAGCATAAGAAAGAGATTATGCATTATGCTTTTTTGCACGACGGGATAGTGACCAACAACATCGTCGAGCTCCTGTGCCTTGTGTCAGATGCCACCGCCACGCGATATTTGCAGGCGCTTGAGGATGAGAAGCAGTTGCGACAAATTGGAAAAACCGGCCATTCGGTGTTTTATACGATACGCTAATTTTTGAAAATAATTTCCCAAATGAGCTTTCTGTAGAGCCATAAAAGTGCTGAACGGCTCACTACTTTTTACTCAAAAATAGTGAGCCGTTCAGCACTTTTAAGCCTACACAGAGCCACGCTACGGCGAAAAGCTGAAAAAAGCTATATATTGAGCCATTTTAACTACTGGAGGCTCATTACCTAGGCCAGACCTAGGTCCTAGGTCTGGCCTAGGTAATTTGGCAGGATGTCCTCGATGGTAGTTGCGTCTGAAGAAGTTGGGAGGTAGGATGATGTTAGAGAATACCGTTCCTTGACCCTGTCTACGTATGAAAAACTATCTCATTCTGCGTTTGCCGTGCTTTTGCAACTGTCGATTCAAGGTTTGGTGACGTTTGGAACACCGGCCTCTTTGCGGATGTTGGAAACCATGTTGCTCAAAATAAACAGTCGCAATAGCAATCCGAAATTGATTGATCTCATTATCCGCAGTGCAGCACTCTACAACGAGGCGCTGGTGGTTGAGGAGGTGCTCGGATTCACCGCGCGCAAGGTGGTATCGAATTGCCCCAAATGCAATCAAATTTTTTCGATGGACGGTACTCGATCTGGGCATTCAGATCATCAAAGGCACTACCAATATACTGTGTGCCCGATGTGTTACCATCAGTTTGATTCGAGCTGTTGGCCGATTCATCCGCTTCGGAATGTTCCGGCGGAATTGGCGAATGTGCTGGTGGGACAGGAATAATTTTTGCGAGCCGCTCGTTTTTCGGGCGGTTTTTTCTTTACAAAACAAAATACTACTCTCTAGAGCGCATACATTGATTATACGCACGTGCGTATAATCAATGTATGTGTAGACACAGGTGATGTATTTATTTTTTCAGTGAGCCAGAAACAAAAAACCACCCGAAGTTACCTTCGAGCGGGTTGCATGTGAGACAGTGGGACCAAGTGCTTGTCTGCACGCTTCACAGCGATCACGTCAGCCTTGTGTCCCGAGTAGTGTGAGCAGACGGTGCCAGCAAAGGTGCCGTCTCGACAGAGGAGCGCGAGCGCCCCAAGCAGGTCTTGTGCTCGATGGAGCGCAAACAGCTCGCGTGCTTCGTGAAGACTGTGCTCCTGAATCCATGTGATGTGTCGGTGGTGCGGCCAAAAAACATAGCTACACATCTTTGATGGATAGTAGAGCCACGGTGGCCAGCCCGGCGCATGTGCTGAACAGATTTTTGCAAGCACGGCATCATCGGGTAGGGTGTATATCCGTTCCCACTCACCGAGACCAGGATAATTACACACGATTTTGAGAGTCAGACGTTCATCGTATTTCATTCGATTGCCTTCTGTCGCGCTTTCCGGAAGCGGTCGTGCCGGAGCGATGCTGGTGAAGGCTCGATTGCCCTGCCGCCGCTTTTCGTATTCGAAAAAGACGGCTTCTGATACGGTGTATGTTGGGAAATTGCTGAAGAGATTTATCTTTCGAGCCTGATTTAGTGCTGACAAGACTTCAAGAGCCCTGCCGTGGTATGGAGGCCATGGTTTGGCCGAACCGATCGACAAACCAATGATACCTGCAAATCGAGCAGCGAGGATATGTTCGGGGACATTGAGCACGACACCTTCCGCGCGCAGTACCATTCTCCGAGACTCTGTCCCTGCCATCGCCGGCCGTATCGGTCGGCGGTCATCGTCTGTGACACACAGTGTCCACTCGTGACTATCGGGATTGGGCGAAAACAGAAGTGTTCCGGATCTGCCGAAAAAGCCTCGTCCCCGCAAGATGACATTTTGGTCAAGTAGTGCAGTTTTCATACTGTTCTTTCTGTGAAGGTGCAAATCTGTACACCATAGTACGGGTAGGTGTTATAAATGCAAGTCGGTTGTTCAATTCTCTGTTTTTTTGATACGATGGAATGATTCATATGCAATCTTACGAAATTCGCTCACGATTTTTGCAGTTTTTTGAAAAGCGGGGACACGCCATCATTCCCTCGGCTTCGCTCGTGCCTGAAAATGATCCCACAGTGCTTTTTAATACTGCCGGTATGCAACCCTTGGTACCGTACTTGATGGGAGGCAAACATCCTGCAGGCAATCGTTTGGCAGACTCGCAGAAATGTGTGCGCACGATTGATATTGACGAAGTTGGCGACAACACCCATCTCACTTTTTTTGAAATGCTCGGCAACTGGTCACTCGGATCATATTTTAAAGAGGAAGCGATACAATGGAGCTACGAATTTCTGACCAGTAAAACCGAAGGACTCGGACTCGATCCTGCACGACTCTATGTCACAGTGTTTGAAGGAGACGAAAAGGCCGGTATTCCAAAAGATACTGAAGCGTTCCAGATGTGGAAAAAAGTCGGCGTGCCGGAACATCGTATCTATTTCAAAGGCGCAGATTCCAACTGGTGGCCGGCGGTAAAGAATGGCAAAGATACCTGGACGGGCCCGACTGGCCCATGTTCGGAGATGTTCTATGATGTTACTGAAAAGGGACTCGGCGATTTGACTATTGAGCAGTACAACCACGCCGACGAAACACAGCAGGTGGTGGAAATCTGGAACGATGTGTTTATGGAATTTGAAAAGAAGGAGGGAAAGATTGTTGGTAAGCTCGCGCAGAAAAATGTGGATACAGGTGCAGGTCTTGAACGATTGTGTATGGTGCTTCAAAAAGCAACCAGTGTGTTTGATACGGATTTGTTTGATACGATTTTGGGAAAGATTGATGAATTTTCAACCAGTGCAGACACTCGCGCAAAACGGATTGTTGCAGACCATATTCGTACCGCCGTGTTTTTAATTGGGGACGGCGTGTTGCCTTCAAATACTGACCAAGGGTACATTTTGCGGCGTATTCTTCGTCGCGCGGTGCGTTTTGCTGATGTGCTTGGGATGAAACACGGTTCACTCTTTTGGCTAGCCGGAGCGGTGATCGAAAAATTCGGCCCCGTGTACAAAAATATACTGGAACAAGTAGAATTTATTAAAAAAGAGATTGATACCGAAGAACAACGATTCAGGAAGACACTTGAGCGGGGTTTGAAAGAATTTAATTGGCATACTCAAACATATGTGAACGGGACTTTAGTGGAAAAAGAGCTTCCACCCTCAATTGCATTTGAGTTGTTTACAACTTACGGTTTTCCCTTTGAACTTATCGTTGAAGAGGCACGTGCGCGTGGTCTGACCGTTGATAAAGATCAGTTTCAGAATCGAATAGAAGCTCATCAGATGCGTTCTCGCTCTGGTGCGGAAAAAAAGTTTAAAGGCGGTTTGGCTGATACCGATGAGATGTCGCTGAAATATCACACTGCTACGCACTTGCTTCATCAGGCACTTCGAGATGTGCTTGGTACACACGTACAGCAAAAGGGAAGCAACATCACTGCCGAGCGTCTTCGTTTCGATTTTGCTCACACTGCAAAAATGACTGATGAGGAAAAAAAGAAGGTTGAGAATATAGTCAATGAGAAAATCTCTGCTGGCTTGCCAATGCAAGTGGTAGAGCTCGACAAAAGTGAAGCCGAAAAAGTGGGTGCCTTACACTTTTTCGGCGATAAGTATGGCGAGAAGGTGACTGTCTATTATATCGGCGATTCTGTGCAGACGGCGTATTCGAAAGAATTTTGCGGAGGACCACATGTCAAGAACACAAAGGAGCTCGCGGGACCTGCCGGTGACTGGAAATTCAAAATCGCGAAAGAAGAAGCCGTGTCTGCGGGAGTGCGACGCATTAAAGCGGTGTTGGCGTAAAAAAACTCCCCGACTTTCGGGGAGATTGGTGTATTCAAATGAGTGGATTTCGTGGGCCATCAGTAATTTTCACTATTATCCCTCCTCCGGGCCCAAAAGGTTTAATTCGGGATATTTCAGAAGGAGGTCTTCGAGTGAGAACGTTATTGAGAATTTTTTGCGCCCTGAGAAAGGTAACGGTTTTTTGATTACCAATTTGCCTCAAGCAGGCGCGCCTAACTGATTTGCCATGGGTCTCATCGACCCATTCTTTAAATTTTTGACGAGTCATACGTGTCCTTTCTTTTTGCTCCGTAATTAAGATAACGTTAATATTAAAAAAAAGCAACTCTAGAGAAAAGCCCAAAAATGTCAGACATTTTTGGGCTTTTCTCATACCTTATACCTTATACTTTATACTTTTTACATTATACGTTATACTTTCCCCATGTCCTTTCTTTCTTTTTTTACTCACGGTAACCAAGAAGTTAGTCTTTTGCTTGATATCGGCAGTGGTAGTGTGGGTGCGGCGCTTGTTTGTTTTGCTCCAAAGAAACAACCACGCATACTCTATACCACCCGCACCGATATCGCTTTTCAAAAACAAACTGATCCAAAGCGCCTACCCCTATTGCTCACTCGGGCATTGGGGACACTGCTCGAATCGGTGATGAAAGACGGAGTAAAACACACGCGCTTTGTACGACCAAAAAGACAGATTATTGATGCCGTGCACGTTGTACTCGCCTCTCCGTGGTATATCTCACACACCACATCAAAATTGATCACCAAAGAATTGCCGATAGTGATTACCCCCGAAGTCTTGGACAAATACATTCTTGAAGAACAGCAAGCACTGATTGATTCGCTTCCCGCACGTGAAGGTCAATTCCAAGAGGGGGTGCGTCCGGTGGAGCACAGCGTGGTGAGGCTTCTGCTCAATGGGTACGAGACCAGTCAACCCTACGGCAAACGAGCTAAAGAACTATGCCTAACTTCCTACGTGAGCTTGATGCCTGAACGCATCGCCGAATTGATTGATACTGCAGTGCGAAGCGTCCTCTACCCTCCGTCAATACATTTTCATACGTTTGGGTTGGCGGCTTTTACCGCGGTACGAGCACTGTTCCCTCACGCGGACAATTTTTTATTCCTAGATGTCGGTTCAGAAGTGTCTGAATTATTTTTAGTCAAACAGGGCGCATTAGTCGATAGCGTATCGGTGCCGTGCGGTAAACACTCGTTTGTACGAATGGTGGCGAATGATATGTCGGTCGAAGAGTCGGTGGCGCTTTCACACATCCGCTTGCATGTCACACATACCGGAGACTCATCGACCGACACTCGGGTTGCACACGCTCTGTCGGAAATAAAAGAAGAATGGTTGGCGCATCTTTCGGTGGCGTTGGATCTGTTTGAAAAAACTGCCACATTGCCCGAAAAGGTATTTCTTACCGCCGATGCCGATATACTGCCACTTTTGCTTTTGTACTGCTCATCGATGCGGTCGACCGCCGCCGGTACTCACTGGACTCCGGTATGTACCCCACTGACTCTCGCTGATACCGCAAGACACGTACACACATCATCAGGAACAGAGTCTGATATTTTTTCGGCGATTAATACACTGTTTATACGAGAACTGCACCAATCACGAAACTCTCGGTAGTTTTCCCCAGAATATGGCATTAAGGGTGGCTATGGTTTCGTGATATACTGACGGGTATGTAGTGTCCTGCGTCGAGTGCCGGTGGAATGTTTTTATATATATTTATGGCTAAACAAATTCAAGACATCACTCCTCCTGAAAAAAGAAGTATTCGGAATATCCCGATCTCGAATTCGCGACGAGTATTTTCTCCGCGTGTATCCGATGTATCAGCTCGAGGAAATGGAAGCGCGTCTGGTACCTCGGCAGGTGGCAAGGAAACATCGCGAGCGGTGCTCTGGGGGATCGCATTTGTATCACTCGTGATATTAATCACTGCTCTTTCGGCGGTATTTGCCTCGACCACATTCGAAGTCACTCCAAAAGTAGAGACTGTCTCGTTTGATCAAGATATTATGGCCTATCGAGAGGTCAAAGATCCTGCCGTGAGCCTTGTCTATACCGTGATGACGGTCGTCCGTGAAGCGACTCGTTCAGTTGAAGCTACGGGAGAAGAAGCGGTTTCGAGAGTGGCTTCAGGAAAGATTATTATCTACAACAAATATAGCACCGCTGGTCAGCGACTAATCAAAAACACTCGGTTTGAATCGCCAGACGGATTGATATTTAGAATCAAAGATCCGATCACTGTACCAGGCGCAAAAAAAGTGAATGGGGAATTGGTGCCGGGCAGTGTTGAAGCGGTGGTGTACGCTGACCAACCAGGTGATAGATACAACATATCACTTTCTGATTTCACGATACCCGGATTTAAGGGGGACCCGCGATATACCGCATTTTACGCTCGATCAAAAGAGGTGTTTACCGGAGGATTTGTTGGGACGGTAAAAAGGGTTGATCAAATGGTGCGAGAGACGACTATCGCTGAACTGAAAGAAAAATTATCAAAAGAGATTGATGCCGAAGCCACCGCAGAAAAGCCCGATGGCTTTGTGTTGTATGATCAGGCAAAATTTGTCACATTCACCACGTTGCCCGATTCGGTGGTTGACGGCAAAGCAGTACTCGGTGTTCGCGCCACACTATCGGCGGTCATATTTGACGGCGCTCAATTAGCTACTACCATCGCACAACAATCAGTCCGGGGGTACGGCGATGAACCCGTATATAGCCCCGACTTGTCGCAACTCAATTTTTTCCTTGATCGCAATAAAGTGCGTCTCGATACCGACAAGCAAATTACTTTTCATCTTGCTGGTCAGATGAGAATTGTTTACCGTCTCGACGATGCCTCATTTATACGAGATGTTGCGGGTATAGAAGTGAGCACTCTTCCATCGTTACTTAAAAAATATCCGCACATTGAACATATTGAGACCATCCCCCGACCATTTTGGGCAAAGACGGTTCCTTTAGAACCAGAGAAAATAAAAGTAGTAATTACGGTGCCGGAGAAGTAGAGGGGTAAGGCAGAGCAGAAGCAAGATAGACAAGAAGCAAGAAAGTAAGATGGGGGAAGATTAATGGAAAGAAAAAACCGCGCCGAGCTCACTCGGGGCGGTTTTGCGAAAGCTAAATACCTACCAATTCCGGACTATCCTTGTCCAGATTATCGGTTCGTCCAAACCAGGGCTCTTTCCGTGGGAGACTACCCGCTGGCGAAATCAGGAAGCGAGAAGGTACTCGAGGTGAGCTCATATGACAGAGCAAAAAGACTACGACGTTATCTTCGTGGTTGATAAACGGAGTGACCATCCACATACGGCCATCGGAGATATCGACTACCGTGTGAGAGACTAGCTCCTCGGGAGACAATTGCGCGGGCTTCCATATCCCAATTTTTTGATCCCATTCAATTGGATTCTCAATCGTGAAAATGGGTAATCCTTTTCCCCAACGAATATCCCTGATTTTCGCCCTGAAAATTTCCGATTCCGTGGAGTAATCGAGAGCCACTTCCAGAGTGCCTTCGACCAGATTGGTCATCTGCTGAATCTGTGCCAACATGGCATCAGTTTTGCGTTGAATTCCCTCCATATGCGCTTCTGCCGGAGTCATAGTTCACCTTTCTTTTGAATGTTCGTTTCTAAATCCAATCTACCACAACCCTAAAGACAGAGCAAGTAATATCTCATCTCAATGAGACAAATACTTCTATACTTCTAAATATAGAAGTATTTGTCTCTACAAATGAGAATATCGCATTATGTTCGTATCTCTAAATCGCTTTTGACGCAAAAATGGTGAACGGCTCACTCCGACGAGCTACGTCGGAGTGAGCCGTTGGAACTAAATCTTTCTTCCCTTGTCTTATTGTAAGTTGTTATTTGTACGTTGTCAGTTTTTTTATCTTTCTGATTGTAAGTCATCAGTGTGAGTTGTTAGTTTCTTACTTTTCTGCTATCATTGTCCGTATCAATGAATATTCCTACAGCTCCGGTTGGTAACCAAAATAATAAACTGAAAGAATCACGGAAAGGCGTGGTGACCGAGGCCTTGCCTGACACGCTTTTTCGGGTACGGCTGGAAGGCGATGAGGTGGATACTCTTGCGTATTTGTCTGGAAAAATGAAGCTCAATCGTATCCGCGTATTGATCGGGGACACGGTACGAGTAGAGATTGATCCGTATGGTGGCAAAGGAAGAATTGTCCAAAGAGGATAGTTTCCCACACCACCAGTAGACAAAAAAACCGCTTTGGTGTAGTATGGTCATCTGTTTGGATGTACACTCTGGACAGAATTTTTTTTGCTCACACAATGAAAGTAAAAGCATCTGTTAAGAAAATTTGTCCGAAATGTAAAACAGTCCGTCGAAAGGGCTATATCTACGTTATTTGTGACGGCAATCCGCGCCATAAACAGCGACAAGGTTAAATTTATTTTATATATCCATGCGTATCCTAGGTATCACTATCCCAGATGAAAAACGAATCGAGATTGGTCTGACCACCCTCTATGGTATTGGTCGTGCTCGTGCCCAGCATATTCTCGATAAGGCAAAGGTCTCCTATAGCAAAAAAGGCAAGGAGCTTTCTATGGAAGAAGAGAACGAAATCCGAAAAATTGTTGAAACCATTAGTGTTGAAGGTGACCTAAAGCGAGAGGTTGCTGGCAACATCAAACGCCTGAAAGATATTAAGGCGTATCGTGGTGTTCGACACATGAAGCGTTTGCCGTCTCGTGGTCAACGCACCAAGACCAATTCCCGAACGCTTCGGGGCAACACTCGAAAGACTATGGGTACTGGTCGTAAGAAGGCTGAAAAGAAATAATTAATTTTATGGGTAAAAAAAGAATTGTTACAACCGGAGAAGTGAAGGAGGGTGAAAAAGGAGCATCCGCTCCAAAAGTTTCTGCTAAGAAGCGTCTTGATACGGGGATGCTTTTTGTGCAGTCTACCTACAATAACACCAAGGTACTTTTGGCAGATCCAAAAGGCAATGCGATTGCAGCGTCTTCTGCTGGCGCACTCGGATTTAAAGGTGCAAAGAAGGGTACGCCTTTTGCTGCAGCAAAAGTAGGCGAGGTGCTCGCTGAAAAGGGCATCGCTCTGGGGCTTAAAGAAATTGCGGTGGTCATCAATGGTGTCGGCTCTGGTCGAGAATCAGCCGTTCGAAGCTTTGTGGCTCGCGGTATCAGTATTTCATCAATCAAAGACGTGACTCCGGTCCCACACAACGGTCCAAAACCGAAAAAGCCCCGCCGAGTATAATCTTTTATATTTAATTTACTACTATGCGCATTGGTCCACGATACAAAATAGCTCGCCGTTTAGGTCCCGGCATTTTTGATAAGACACAGACTCAAAAATTTGCGGTGTCTCAATCTCGAAAAGAAGAAGGGGGGAAAAAGAGTAAGCGTCCAGGTACTGGCACTCAATTTGCTGTTCAGATGCTTGAGAAGCAGAAGGCGCGTTACACCTACGGGGTCGGTGAACGTCAGTTCAAGGGCTATGCGAAGACGGCGCTTTCACAGAGAAAAGTAAGTCCAGCTAGCCATCTCTATGAGCGACTTGAATGCCGATTAGACAATGTTATTTACCGTCTCGGCCTTGTCCGTTCACGACAAGCGGCACGACAGATGGTTAATCACGGTCACCTGATGATCAATGGTACCAAGACTGACATCCCGTCATTTCAGGTGTCTATTGGAGACAAGATTCGCATCCGTGATGGTAGTGCCAAGAAACCGCTCTTTAAAGATGTCGATGAAATGATCAAAAAAGCGGGCGTACCAACGTGGATCAAATTTGATGCCACAAAGCGCGAATGGGAGATTGTCGGCGTACCGACATACAATTCCACCAGTTCGGTATTCGATTTATCATCAGTTATCGAGTTCTATAGTCGATAGTCTTGCACAAAAGTATGGGTTGGTGTATAATTTAAAACCGTTATTAACTAAGTATTTACGCATTTTTTATGCCTTTACACAACGTCGTGTTGCCATCAAAGCCGAAGATTGTTCGTGAAGAAGACTTCACTGGAATCTACGAAATTGACTCATTGTATCCGGGCTACGGTCATACTCTGGGCAATTCACTTCGTCGCATTATCCTCTCGTCTCTGCCGGGAGCTGCGATTACTCAAGTGAAAATTAATGGCGTTAGTCATGAATTTTCAGCTATTCCGGGTGTCAAAGAGGATGTTATCACCCTCCTGCTTCATCTCAAGAAAGTGCGCATCAAGATGCTCACCGATGAGCCACAAGAATTGACCATCAAGGTCAAGGGAGTCAAAGAAGTAAAAGCTTCTGATATCAAAGCTCCGGGTCAAATTGAGATTCTTAATCCTGATCTCGTGATTGCGCATTTGACTGAAAAGAACGCCGACCTTACCATTGAGATGCGTGTTGAAAAAGGTTTGGGTTTTGTATCGAAAGAAGTGTTGATGAAGGACCGAGTTGATATCGGCTCAATCGCCCTCGATGCGATCTTCACCCCGATTCGGCGAGTGAATTATGAGGTTGAAAATATGCGTGTTGGTGACCGTACCGATTTCAACCGCGTCCGTATGTGTATTGAAACTGATGGCACTATCACTCCAAAGGAGGCGCTCGAGGAAGCGATCTCGATTATGATTGCACAACTCAAAGCGATTGTCGGCTTTAAAGAAGAGGAGCCAGTCGCTGATCTTGAGAGTGAAGGTGCTAAAACAGAAAAAGGCGCGACAGAGAAGAAGCCAATTGACACTGAATTTTTGAAGACTCGTATTGAGACGCTTGATTTTTCTGCACGTACTGCCAATGCGCTCGCGACAGCAAACATCCGCACAATCGGCGGGTTGTCGCGAAAGAAAGAAGTGGACTTGCTCGACATCGACGGTCTTGGTGCAAAAGGTATTCAGGAAATCAAAAAGGCGTTGTCGAATTACGGTATTACATTAAAATAATTATATGCGAAAACACAAGAAAAACCGAGTATTTGGACGAGAGGTGGGCGTGCGTACCGCGATGCTAAAATCGCTCGCGCGCTCTCTTGTGTTGAAAGAGAAAATCAAGACGACCGAAGCCAAGGCGAAAGAAATTCGTCCAATCGTCGAAAAGCTTGTTACTAAGGCAAAAGATGGAACAATTGCTTCTCGCCGAGTGATCGCCTCTCGAGTGGGTGATGGTAGTCCAACCGAAAAACTCATGACCGTGATCGCGCCAAAGTACAAGACTCGAGCAGGGGGCTATACACGAATCATAAAGCTCGGTCGTCGATTGTCAGACGGTGCAAAGATGGCACAGATTGAGTTCGTTGGATAGACAAACCATACGTTTTGATATAGGATACAACTTCAAATATGAAATACACACTTGACGCAAAAAATAAGAAACTTGGCCGAATCGCTTCTGAAGCGGCTACTATTCTTATGGGAAAAAATACTACCTCGTTTGTTAAAAATGCAGTGCCGAACGTCGAGGTGACTATTGTTAATGCGTCAAAAGCTGATATTACCGAAAAGAAGCGTGAGCAAAAGCTATATACTCGCTATTCGGGCTACCCGGGAGGTATTGTAAAGGAGACCATGGACAGTGTTATCGAAAAGCATGGTTTTGCCGAGCTTTTCCGTAAAGCGGTCTACCGAATGATTCCACACAATAAACTGACCAAGACTATGATGAAGCACTTAACCGTTACTGAATAATATGACCACCGCAACACACACATATTTTGAAGCAGTCGGTCGTCGAAAGACGGCGGTGGCTCGGGTGCGTATCACCAAGTCTGACAAGAACTCGGTGGTAGTAAATGATCGAAAGCTCGAACAGTATTTTCCAATAAAAGAACACCAGATGGCGGTCACTGATCCTTTGGTAAAATCAAAGCCGACAGAATTTTTTAGTGTATCTGCAAAAGTAAACGGTGGGGGAATTAATGGTCAAGCAGAAGCAGTGCGACACGGCATCTCTCGAGCCCTCCTTGAGTTTGACCTCTCTCTCCGTGGCAAATTGAAGAAGCTCGGCTTCCTCAAGCGCGATCCCCGAGCCAAAGAGCGCCGCAAGTTCGGTTTGAAGAAAGCACGCAAATCTCCGCAATGGTCGAAACGTTAGTTTCAAAAAAGTCCGCCTTATGCGGACTTTTTTACTAGATTTTAATTCTCCCTTTTTAAAGGGAGCACTGCATTCTGATGCAGGAGGGATTTTATCTTGAATTGGAAAACCTTGGCACATCGGTAGATGATGTGCATCTGTAGACGAGGTTTCCAAAGAGCGAGAGCGACACAAGTGGTCTAAGCGTTAAAAACTAAAAGAATGGCTCACTGGTAACCCGTGAGCCATTCTTTTTTCTGAGCCTATATAGAGCCATATTTTAACGAAAAACTCTGTAATCACCCCAAAAGCTTGCATTTTATAGTATAGTATGCTATAATGAAAATAGAAAGGGTACTAAATAGTACCCTACGTTCCTCAAAAAACAACTGAAAGGTTATATGAAAAAATGTCTCTTGTTGGCTTCTGTGCTCGCTCTCACGTTCATCGTGTCTGGATGCGATCCCGCTTCGGTTAAAAAAACAGTCAGTTCAAGCGAGCAGCGTGGGGAAAAAGTCCTCTCCTATGGATCCAACGTCTTTTATTTCCCCTACACTCGTACTGAGTTTGGAAAACAGCTCAGTCAGTTTTTGGAGTTGCACCCTGAAAAAGAAGTCACTGCAATGACTCCAGACATTGTCAGGATGATGGGTAACAAAATATTGTCACAAGATAATCCCGTACCCTTTGATTCCGACTGGGGCGGCTGCGTCGGCTACTTTGTCACCTTTCGGGATAAGACCCCGACTCCTGCGGTTGCGAGTGTAACAAAGTAGGTCAAGAAGTTCTTTCGCAAACTGCGACCATCACTGGTCGCAGTTTTTTTCTTACCACAAAATACTTGTATTTTCCGTCTATTTATGCTATGATTAGTGCAGATAGTAACCGTTCTTTAAACTCCCGAAAGAAAGGCGTGATATGGATTCACCCGAACAGTTTTTTGTCTTTTCAAGTCTTGCGGTGGCCATGCTCACATACGTCTTTTTGATCAAAGGGTTGTTCAAAGAGATTGAGCAGAGCTTTGCTACGTGGTTTTTATGGGCACTGCTTGATCTCATCGCGGCCTTGAGTATGTTGTTTAAGGGAGGTAACTATCAGCTCGCTCTCTTTTACACATTCTTCGGAGCGCTGATTACCGGCATCCTGCTCTATAAAAAGCAATTCAGTTGGACATGGCTCGAGACAGTAATCTCGGCATTGGTGGTGGTTTGTCTTATCATCTGGTCAGTAAGCGGTGATCGAGCAGCCACCGTCGCGAGCTCAACGGCCATGGCCATTGCGACAATCCCTCAACTGGTAGCCGCATGGAAGAAGCCTGAAACTGCTGGCAGTCCCTACATTTGGGGCGGGTATACTGTTGCAAATATTCTTTCGTTTCTCGGCGGCAAAAGCTGGACGATTGAAGAGCGTTTTTACCCGATGGTTTGCATCGGACTCTGCGTCGCATTAACCGTGCTTACTTGCAGGAAGCCAGCGATGTTGCCGGTGGAGGTAAAATAATTCAAGCCATCTCTCGATTTGTTCGAGGGGTGGTTTTTTTCTTGCCAATTTGGACTCACCGTGCTATTTTCACTATGGAACAGTAATTTGAAAGGTCTTCTTATGCAATTCAAACATTGGTTGGTGGTTTTCCTGTGTTTTGCGGTACCGTTTGGCTGGTATTTCCTCTTCTGGAAGCCCAAACAGCACCTCACCCGTCTTCGGATTCGGACACTTCGGATGATCAAAGAAAATTTGATTCCGAGCTTGCTGTCAGTCAAAAACACTGATCCACTACAGTGCCTCAATACACTCAAGGCATGGGTCGCGAAGTTTAGCTTCACTGAAGCCGAAATAGGCTACTCAATGAACGACTTAGCCCATTTTGCCTCACTTTGTCTTGAGGTTCAGATCACTGAGGTAAGGGTGGAAAGGGATCGTGTGCACGCCGAGCTTGTTGCTGCAAAGGAGGACAATGCCGGCTTTCTTAGTGTGTACCAATGGGCTCTGTTTGTGGAAAACACTCACCTGCGATACAGAGAGCTCTGTAATCGACACGACGACTTGTGGCTCCAAAGAGGTAGGATTCGCACCGAATGCGATTTCAGGCGTTCGGAGAAGGAAAGTGGTCAGGTACTTCTCTTTCTATTTGGTCGGGAGAAGTCGACCACTTAATTAATCAAGCATCAATTTTGCTCCGCAAAATTGATGCTTTTTCTTTTTGCTCAAATAAAAAACCACCCAAACCTTTCGGGTAGTAGGTGGTTGCGTGAAGTCTTTGGCAATAACTATGCAGTCAGCTCAGTAAGTGTTTTACATATTGATTCAGCCACTTGCTGATACTCGACTGGCGATAGGCCAGATTCTAGGGGAACAAAGACATACCTCTGTCCCGGAGAAAGTCCAAGACATAGTCGCTTACTTGCACGCTCGTGTGCAGGACGGTGGTCAAGTGGGGCGATGCAAATTACCGGAATGAGTTTACTTCCTTTTGGGGTCACGATGGGAATGTCGTGAGGCTCATCGGGCAATTTGGCATACAGCAGGATGATACCATCGCGCCAAGGCTTCGGGGTGATTGAATAGACTTCTGAGAAGCCACCAAGGCCCGTTCCTGCAATATCAAAACCTGCTTTGGCCATCTCCAGGTATAATTCCCCCAAAAGAGCGTTAGCTTCTTTGTGACGAACCTGACTGATTGTCGTGCAAAGGAGTATGGTTTTTGTTGGTTGCATACGTGTTTGAATGTTCAAGGTGCTGTTTCTACAACTTACATTACTTGGAAAAGTATGTTTGTCAAGTATCTTCTACAAACAAAAAACCACCGACTTTCGTCAGTGGCTGTGAAAACTACTTTCGGCTATTTTCATACGCCCAATCGAGAAAGTGGTAAAATGCTGGCCAACTCTTGGCCACAGCCTCTGGATATTTTATTCCAGCCTTAATTTTTTTCGGCTTATACCCTTTGAGGAGCGCGAACAGAGCGACAGCTTGGATGACTCGGTGGTCACGGCTACTCACGGTATTCATAGTGAGCCACTCATTTTTTGCTTGCTCCACCTCAGTGAATCGATTGCTTTCGTGATTAGCGAGACTAGGCCATTGTTTTTTCGCTTCGGTCAGAGCCCACTCCCCGAGCATGATATACGCAAACGGGAAGTCTTCTTGTTGAGCCATTTCAAATTGCCATTCGCCACCCGTATTCACACGTATAAAGGCCTTCGCTTGAGCTTCGATAGTAGGATCAATCCCTGCTTCGGGAAGTTTTCCCGTTTTCAAATACACATTCCACTCATCCAGCACCTGGTAGGTAATCTGTAATTGATGTGGGCACTTGGTTGTCACACGTACATACTGCCATGGTGTACAGAGGCTCGCCGCGCTCGCAAGCTGACTGGTGCCTTCGGGAACTTTCGATTTGTCCAAAAGGTCAAAGATTGTCCACGACAGCATTTCAGGATCGAGGGTGATCTCTCTATCAAGAAGAGTCTTCTTTCTGACAAAATTCTTACCGGCTTTTTGGACTTGGTTGAACCACCACAAAAAGCGAAGCACGGTAGCAGACTCACCGACATGTATATTCTTCTGCCCGTGCCAAAATCGGCACGCTCCCCACATTCGAGAGACGTCATCAGGCAATTGAATATTTTCAGATAGTCTGAGTAATGACTTGGTGACTCTGTCATCGTGGTCTCTCAGACCAAGAAGGAGTAGGCGAATCGCCCGACTTTTTGAGATAGGCAAGAGACCGTCAGGAATAGCTGGGATTGTAGTCATATGTTTCCTTTCAAAAAACAGTTCTCTATCCAGAATAGTCAGTTTTGTGACTCTGTCAATCAGTATCCGTAATCCCACAGATCATTCCCGGGTTGTACTATTTATTTTATATAAATATATTGTACTATCTACGCTATAGCTGAGATGAGTGTAGACACCTTAGACTATTTTTTTGTATGGGCGAGCTAGCTTAAAAATCTTAAACTCATTTTGTAGCCCTATTGTCTTCACATACGCCAGAAAGTCCTTTGGCAAAGGCGATGGTCCCACCCACACACTTCTTTGAATCATATCAAAGTCAAAGCTTCGTAGTTGGCGACGAAACCAATCCCGCTCCTTCTTTTTGTCCTCCGGAATATCATATAGTACCAGTAGGTTCTTAGGTAAACCTTTTGTATTAATGGGTATAAATGATCGGAGATACCTGGATCGGATGTTGTTCGGGGGACATTCTTTGTTGTCTCTAGAAAGGTCTACAGGTATGCCGAGTAAGTTCACGGCTATGCCCTTGTAGCGATGTATTCTTCTTTTTCGATTCATATTGACTATATATTAATATACTTTCACTATCTCAGCTATAGCGTAGATAGCGATTTTGATCGAATTACGTATCTAGAACGTGTGTAGTTATTGATAAATTTGCTTTCGTCTAAAAAATCGATATACTATAGCCCTATGACTGATGATACTAAAAACAAAAAAATAGCTACTGATACTGATGAGACTGTGGTAGAATCAGAAGTGGCCACCACAGGGTCAACGGATGATATGGTAGACACCGACGAGGAGGGGATGGAAAAGGGTGCTTTGGCCAAACTTAAAGATTTGCGAGAAAAACTCAAAAAGAGTGACGCACAAAAGCTTGAATATCTGACGGGCTGGCAACGTGATAAGGCGGAGTTCGTCAATGCTCGCAAGAGAGATCAGGAGCGACAAAAAGAGCTCGTGAAGTATGCAAATGAAGAGTTGATTTTGGACTTACTCCCGGTACTCGATAGTTTTGAAATGGCGAAAGCAAATACCGAAGCGTGGGAAAAAGTAGATAAGAATTGGCGCATGGGTATTGAACATATCCAGTCCCAGATTCTCGGGATCTTGCAGAAGAATGGCCTGACCGAGCTCAATCCTATTGGTGCTGACTACAGCCCACTCGAGCAGGAAGCGATCGAGATGGTGCCACTCGCGGATGATGCCGCTGGCAGGGCACAGGACGGCAAGATCGTTCTCGTAATAAACAAAGGCTACAAGCTCGGCGACCGCGTCATCCGTCCGCCAAAGGTGAAGGTGGGAGAAATGAAAAAGTAGTTAGATGTTAGTAGTTGGTATTTAGACGGGAAAAAGAAAAGAACGCCGTACCCGAAAGTCGTGCGTTCTGTTTGAAGGTTTTACGAGAGATTGAACCTCGCAAGTTCCTTATCGGCGGTCACGAGGACGGACGAAGGGGTAGTTAGCAGTCCGCTCGCCCAATGTTTCAATTGAGGTGACCCCTAAATTATCGAGGAGACATAAGATGCTGAGAACCCCCTTTGCATTAATGGGCACGTCTCCGTATCCGTTGATACGACAGACTTCACCACCGTGGACACGGATTCCCTCGAACATCGCAAGGAGTAGAATCGCTGCGTTCTCGCCACACTCCTGTGTAATCAGTTGGTGAACGTTTTCGTCTGGATTGCTTTTGGCGACAGGAGTAATCTTTTGAATGAGTTCTTTGATATTCATGGTGATATTGACAGTTGAATGTGGTCGAAAGTCCATAATCCGTGTCGCATAGCGCTACACAAGTCAATTACGGCCTTTCTTCCACACTCAAGGCACTCCTTTTTAAAGAACTCTACTGTGTATAGTATAGCATATTAGATACCTGTTTGTCAAGTACTTTCAGGGTACGGCAAAATAGGCCTATAAATAAGGCTATTTTAGCGAAATTTAGAATACGAAATTGAAATGGCATCTTCTTATTCCTTCTTTACTAAAGGAGGTGTTGAGGTTGCCGAAGCGGAGGATTTTGAGTCAAAAAATCCCTCCTGCATCAGAATGCAGTGCTCCCTTTTGGAAAAGGGAGAATTCAAGATTGTTGCAGAGAGCTCAATAAGTATGTTATATTCCCTGTATGTTAAGCTTGCGACCACAGCAGAAAATCGTTGAGAAAATCTTGCAGACCAAGACGGGAGCCTTTGTGCGCGCCCAATTTTTGCTGACCGAATATCAGGGGCGAATTCATGTAAAACTCATCTCCGCTGAGGCGATTTCTGAGCAAGAGGCGCAGGCTTTCTCAGCCCCAATTCCACAGGCACTTCCACTTCCAGTCTCACTCACCACCTTTGAACGCGTTCTCGAACACGGCGAAGTCATTGTCTCCACTTTTACTGATTTTTCTTTTTTCACGAGCCAACCTACTCGCGCGCCATCTTTTTAAATAAAAATCTCCACCAAAAAGGTAGAGATGGGTGATTAGATGTGAATCAATTCATCGATTCGACACCAAGTAGTCCCGAAATTCTGTTCTATATCAAATTGGATACAGACACAAATATCTCGTGGGTGATTCGGTTCAGTGTTTTTGCACCACTCAATAATTCTTGCAGTGTAGAGATCTAAAGCACAGTCTTTGTGGATAGATAAAAACATTACTTGGTCTCCAATCTTAAACGTGGTGTGAGGTATTGTTTCTGAATTCATAACGAAAGAACGTATCTGATTTATTCCAAATATTACAACTCTTAATTAATCTAATCTATGTCAAAAATTATCGGTATCGACCTCGGTACCACCAATTCAGCCGTCGCAGTGATGGAAGCCGGCTCACCTAAAATTCTTGAAAACGCAGAAGGTGCACGAACCACTCCATCGATCGTGGCACAATCAAAGACAGGCGACCGATTGGTCGGCCTCCTTGCGCGTAGACAAGCAGTGACCAATCCAAAAAACACTGTCTTTCAAATCAAACGCTTCATTGGACACACATTCGAAGAAGAAGCAGTGCAGAAAGATAAAGCATCTGTGCCTTTTGAGGTGCAAAAGTCAGCCAATGGCGGAGTCGAGGTAAAGATGGCAGACAAATGGCTCCGACCGGAAGAGATTTCAGCCATGATTCTCACCAAGCTTAAAAATGACGCTGAAGCACGCCTTGGAGAAAAAGTTACTCAGGCGGTGATCACCGTCCCTGCATACTTCAACGATGCGCAACGACAGGCGACCAAGGATGCCGGCAAAATCGCAGGGCTTGAAGTGATGCGTATCATCAACGAGCCGACCGCAGCCGCCCTCGCCTACGGCTTCAATAAAAAGAAAGATGAAAAAATTGTCGTCTTCGACTTCGGAGGCGGTACATTTGATATTTCTGTGCTCGAAGTGGGAGCTGATTTGGTAGAAGTAAAGTCTACCGACGGTGACGCACACTTGGGCGGAAAGGATATTGATCAGAAGATTATCAAATGGCTCGCGGATGATTTCAAAAAAGAAAATGGCATCGACCTAATGAAGGATCCATTGGCCGTACAACGTCTCGATGAAGCTGCAGAAAAAGCAAAGATCGAGCTCTCGACCGCCGTGCAGACCGAGATCAACATTCCGTTCATCTCATCTGGTAGCGACGGCCCAAAGCACCTTGTGAAGACGATGACTCGTTCGACCCTTGAAGACCTTTGTCGTGAATTTATCGACCAAGCAATGGCTATCACCAAGCGCGCTATGGCAGCGTCGCCTTTCAAGGTGGCTGATATTAGTGAAGTGGTGATGGTAGGAGGCCAAACTCGTATGCCGGCAATGCAAGCAGCGGTCAAAGCATTTTTTGGTAAGGAGCTCCATATGGGTGTAAATCCAGATGAAGTGGTGGCGATCGGCGCAGCCATTCAAGGAGGCATTCTTGCGGGAGATGTAAAGGATATTCTCTTGCTCGATGTGATTCCGCTTTCGTTTGGTATCGAGACCATGGGCGGTGTTGCGACAAAACTTATCGAAAAGAATACGACCATTCCGACTCAGAAATCGCAGGTGTTTTCGACTGCGGCAGACAATCAGACTGAAGTGACTATCCATGTGGTGCAAGGTGAACGCGCGATGGCATCTGACAACAAATCCCTCGGTCAATTCAATCTCGGTGGCATCCCGCCAGCATCTCGAGGTACTCCACAAATCGAAGTGACTTTCGATATTGATGCCAACGGTATCCTGAATGTCACCGCAAAAGATAAGGCGAGTGGTAAAACAAATTCAATTAAAATTACGGCAAGTTCGGGGCTTTCAAAAGAGGAGGTAGCAAAGATGCAAAAAGATGCAGAAGTAAATAGTGCCGATGACCAAAAGAAACGCGAAGCAGTAGAAGCAAAAAATATTGCCGAGCAGATGATTTATACCAGCGAAAAAGCGCTCAAAGATGCGGGCGACAAGGTATCTGCTGACATTCGCAAAAGTGTTGAAGATAAAATTGCTGATTTGAAGCAGGTGAAGGATGGGAGCGATCTGGCTAAAATCAAATCGGCGACCGAAGCACTCTCGACCGAGCTCTCAAAGATTGGCGAGGCGATGAATAAAGCTTCACAAACCGCTGGTGCAACCGGCGCTGATGAAAAGAAGGATGGTGAAGGTCCAGTACGAGATGCAGAATTCAAGGAAGGAGACAAGAAATAACTATCAATGACGCTATGTAGGCTCCGGCATATGCTGGGGCTTATCATGGTGTCATACATATATGTCCAAAGACTATTACAATATTCTCGGAGTCAATAAAAGCGCCAACAAAGACGAGATTAAGCAGGCGTTTCGAAAGCTCGCCCACGAACACCACCCTGACAAAAAAGGTGGTAATGAGGCTAAGTTTAAAGAGGCCAACGAGGCCTACTCAGTACTCTCGGACGACACCAAACGCGCTCAGTACGACCGTTTTGGCTCAGCTGGACCGACCGGCGGGGGCAATGCGGGTGGAGGTAATCCATTTGGAGGTGGGGGATTTGGCGGTTTTGATTTTTCTGGCTTCCAACAGGGTGGGCAGGGATTTGAATTTGATATCGGCGATATTTTCGGAGATTTCTTTGGTGGGCGACAGGAGCGCACAAAACGTGGGCGAGATATTTCCGTTGATATTGAGATTTCATTTAAGGATTCAGTGTTTGGTGTTGAACGAGCGATCAATTTGAATAAAAATAGCACCTGTGACTCTTGTCACGGTTCTGGAGCAAAGGCGGGAACTGAGATGAAGACCTGCGGGACCTGTGGTGGACAAGGAAAAGTACAAGAAGCTGTGCGGTCACTGATGGGTACTTTCGCTACCACTCGCACTTGCCCAGAGTGCAATGGTAAAGGCAAGATGCCGAAAGAAAAATGTTCCGATTGTCGCGGGGCTGGGATTCGACAGAAACAAGATCAGATCACGGTCAGTATTCCTGCGGGCATCGAATCTGGTGAGACTTTGCGAGTGACTTCTCGAGGCGAAGCGGTAGCTTCTGGCCAAACGGGAGATTTGTATATCAAAATTCATGTGCAAGCACACCCACTCTTTAGAAAAGAAGGTGTAAATTTGGTAGGGGATTTGAAGGTAAAGTTGAGTGATGCATTACTCGGCACTGAGTACGCACTTCAAACGCTTGATGGTGAGATTCTACTCAAGATTCCTGAGGGTGTTGCTTACGGGGAGGTGCTTCGGGTAAAGGGGCGTGGCGTGCCAAACGAACGTGGCAGGCGGGGGGATTTGCTGATGCGAGTAGTGATCGAAATACCCCGAAAACTGTCTAAAACAGCAAAAAAGGCGGTTGAGGAGCTGAAGAAGGAGGGAATTTAGGGGAAGAGAGGTATAAAGTATTAAGTAAAACGTATAAAGCGGGGAAAAGAGACGAAGGCTTTAGCCTTCGCCTCTTTGATTCTCCCTTTTCCAAAAGGAGGAATAAGACCCTTTATACTTCATACTTTTTACGTTATACTTCCCTTTATGTCTGCCGAATACAACCCCAAAGAGATCCACAAAATCCACAATATTCACCGTGTGTTGCCGATCATCTTCCAGTCGGTGATTTACCTATTCTCATTGGTATTATTCAAAATATTTGGCCGAATCAAATTTACTGGTCTAGAAAATCTTCAAAACTTGGACACTTCGCGAGGAATCATCTTTGCTGCCAATCATTCGAGTGAATGGGATGGGCCGTTGGTTCGAGTAGCATTACCTTTCTTGTGGAGGTCATCACCCATGTACTATGTGGCAATGGAAAAGAAGTTTTATACCGACTCTGGCTGGCGCAAAATTCTCTACGGTGGACATCTCTTTAATATACTTGGTGCATACCCGGTCTATTCTGGTCACCGTGATTATGCCTTTTCACTGCAAAATCACATTGCAATTGTAAAAGGTGGTGGCACACTTTGTATTTTCCCAGAAGGCGAACGGACAAAAGATGGGACTCTGGGTAGAATTCATGGCGGTGTAGCCTACCTCACCCATGCGACACATGCACCAATTGTCCCCGTAGCTATCTGCGGATTGGTCAACCTCCGCGCTATTGATTTACTGCTTTTCCGTCGAAAAGTAACCATTCATTTTGGCGTCCCGCTCGAACACCTAACCACTGTCCCACAGCCACACCCCACCGTAGACGACTACAAATCCGGCGCTGCTTTTGTCATGCAAAAAGTTTCTGAGGTATTGGAGTGTCACAACTAGTCTATGTCTCCATTTGAAATCAAGCAAAGAATACACACTCGTCTCTCGGGTGAGGTGAATGTTGTCTATTGCGAGGCAGACCCTCTTCTGAATCTTGAAGGAAAAATATTGACCAGTGTGCATGCCTTTTGTTTTTGTGGCGACAAATTGGTAATTGTCTATGCAGAAAATAAAAAATATTGGGTGCCACCGGGTGGGGGGATTGAGCCGGGCGAAACATATGAGCAAGCGGTAGTCCGGGAAGTAGCTGAAGAGACCAATATGAAAGTGTTGCACCAGGAGCTGATAGGCTATCAGGACGTCTATGAGCCAAATCGCATCGTGCGCCAGGTCCGCTCTTTTTGTATCGTCGAGCCGATTGGTGATTTTGTGGCTGATCCTGATGATGATATTACCGAAATAAAGCTTATCGACCCCGCTGATTACAAGAAATATTTTGATTGGGGTAGTATTGGCTCACGACTTATGGAACGAGCTCTTGAGTTGAAAAAGAAATACACTAAATAATATGAAATATCTATATATTATCCCAGGACACGGAGAGACTGAGAAAATGCGAAAGTACCAAAAAATAAAATCACTTGCGAAAAAGCTGGACTATACTCCAGTGGTTATCTCAGTTGACTGGGAAGGAAATAAATCAATTCAAGAATGTGTACGAGTCACTGAAAAACAAATTAAGCATTATGGAAGCACCGAGCAATCAACAATTCTCGGCTTCTCTTTTGGTGCCTGTATTTTAGCGTTGCTTTTGAAAAAAGTGAGTTTTAAAAAGGCTATTTTCTGCTCGATTTCGCCTTATTTTAAGGAAGATATGTCGTTGTGGCCAGAGAAAGAAGCCAAAGAAACTAGAAAATACTTTCGAGGCGATCGATTTGCACAGAGTCTTATGAAAGAGTCTTTTCCTATACCCACTGAGCAACCGGTGGTATTCCTCGTCGGGTCAAAAGAGGGAGCAATGTGTATCAGTCGCGCACAGAGGTCGCTTGATTTATGGAAAGGTACCAAAGAGCTTTTTGTTATCCTACACGCCAATCACAATATTGGGAATGTACATTATCTTAAGCAACTTCGGTCTATATTAAGATGGGTTTGTGTTCAGTAGTTTTTAATTTTCTTTTTGTATTCCTCAAAAGTCTCCATATTAATTTCACTCCGTCTCTTGTCTATATTTTCAATATCTTCTATTTCAAAGAAAACAATCTTACCAGTCTCTGACTTCTTAAATTGAGTTCCATATAATTGCGGTTGGTTTTGTAACACACGCATTTTATCAATGAGGTATGCAATATCCTTTTTAACCACTTGTTTTGAATCAGCTTTGGAGAGAACATCCACCACATTTTGCATCAATGGAATATCTCCCGAGTGCAGAGTTACCAGTACTGTAGCTTGATAGGCTTCCAATGAAAACGAATCCAAGAAAGGAAATGTAATTTGAGTCAAAACCGTTTTTATGTACCTTAAATTTTCCTCATTATTAGCAACAATCTCCTCACGAGTAATTTTGCCAGCTCGAAATTGCCGGATCATTTTCTGATCTTTTTCCAATATCCCACCAAGTTTTTGATTAATTTGTGATTTGTCCATGGAAATGGTCTCTCTTTTATTATCAAAATAGCATTTTGTATGATTTATGTAAAAGAGTAATAGTTTCATAATTGATCACTGCCAATCTGATTAAACTTTCCGTCCCGTTTTTATTTTGTTATTATGACTAATATGAGGTCGGATTTAGCATAATATGCCGGAAGCTAAAAAAGGATGTTTTTATTACTGAACTTTTAAGATAACCATGATTTACAGAAAACCACAAAAATTGAAGCGGGGCGATACTGTGGCGATAGTATCCCCATCTTGGGGAGGACCAAGTGTGTTTCCGCATATCTACAAAAACGGCCTTAATGTCTTGGAAGAATGGGGTTTGAAAATCAAGGAGTTTCCAACCGCAAGAATGGAAGCAGCTTTTACGCGAGCAAACCCGCAAATCAGAGCAAGTGACATCAATGATGCTTTTGCTGACTCTGAAGTTCAGGCGATTTTCACTTCAATTGGCGGTGATGATTCAATTCGGATTTTGCCTTTTCTAGATAAAAAAGTTATCGCAGAAAATCCAAAAATCTTGATGGGTTATTCTGACACTTCTACACTTCATATATTTGCAAATCTGCAAGGACTTATAACTTTTTATGGACCTTCAATAATGGCTGGGTTTTCGCAGATGGGTAGTTTACCAAAAAGTTTTAAAAGTCATGTGAGAGAAATGCTTTTTGAGCCAAAAGAAAGCTATGATTACAAATCGTATCAAGAATACTGCGATGGTTATCCCGATTGGGCAAATAACGAAAATATCGGAAAGGTTAATACATTAAAGCCGAATAACGGATGGCATTGGTTACAGGGTAATGGCAAGGTTCAAGGTGAGCTGTTTGGCGGTTGTATAGAAGTTTTGGAAATGATGAAGGGAACTGATTTTTGGCCCCCTCGAGACTTTTGGAAAGGCAAAATATTTTTTCTCGAAACTTCAGAGGAAAAACCTTCAATCCAATACATTGACCATGTATTGAGAAATTACGGGATGCTCAATGTATTCGGCCAAATAAGTGGTTTCATTTTCTCTCGCGCTCGAGATTATTCGGACGAGGAAAAGAAAGAGTTGGAGGAGAAAATAATCTCCATTATTTCAAAAGAATTTGGTAAACCAGATTTACCTATAGTCGCTAATTTTGACATCGGGCATACTGACCCGCAAGTGGTCCTACCCCTTGGCGTGAAAGCAGAGATCGATTGTAAAAATAAAAAAATAAAATTAGTAGAACCCTGGCTAAAATAATTATTATGGTTAATAAAACAGAAAAAACCATATATTTTGTGCGACATGGACAAAGTGAGGATAATGTTAAACCTGTGTTTCAGTCGCCAGACTCTCCACTTAGCAAAAAAGGGAAACTGCAAGCAAAAAGTATTGCTAAAAGGATTTCTAAGCTCAATTTTCAAACATTGATTACTAGTCCTCTTAAGCGAGCAAAGCAAACAGCAAAAGCTATTGCTGAAGTCACCGATAGAGAAGTCGAGTATTCCGAGCTATTCATAGAACGAGTTAAACCAAAATATATGAACAGCAAGCCTTATACTGACGAAAAAGCTGTTACTCTTTGTAAAAAATGGGAAAAAAGTTTGCATACTCCGCGAATGCGGGTGAAAGATGGTGAAAATTTTGATGATATTACCGCCCGAGCAGATAAAGCTCTTGATTTTCTGCGCAATAGAACCGAGCAATCTTTGGTTGTCGTTACGCACGGATATTTTCTACGAACTATTGTTGCACGGGTACTACTGGGGTATTTACTCTCTGATAAAACATTTTCGCATATTCACAAGACAACGACAACAGAGAACACGGGACTAACAGTCCTAAAATACCGCAAAGAACCTGAAGGAAAATATAGATGGCACCTATGGATTTATAATGACCATGCACATTTAGGATAAATTTTTGAAAATAAAATATGTCAATCAAAATTACTTAATATATGGCAAATTTAAACTCACATGACTTACTTTTCTTAGATTCACCGGATTTTAGAGGTTTCAGAGAAAAGATTGAGCAGAATTATGATCTCGACATCAAGGATACGTCTTTACCAGAGATAGTCTCTTTCACCTCAAAAAAATTAATTTTACATACATCAAAAGGTGATTTTTTCTTAAAAGAAAAACCGCAGTATTGCAGTAATGAGTTAGCCCTAAAAAGATCAGTTCATTTTCAAGATTATGTTAGTTCCCAAATGGAAATAGTACCAAAGATATTAAGTACGAGAACCAAAGATTATTATATACATTGGAGTGGAAGATATTATTTCCTCGCCGATTATAAAAGAGGCCGACATTACAACGGTTCATTAAAAGACATCAGTGCAATGATTGACGGTCTAAATGCTTTTCAAAAAATTGGTACCGACTATTTAGATATATACAAAGATTCGAGGCAAGAAGAATTGACCCGCCATGAATCCCCAGATGTTGCATCCGGCATTATTGATCTTCAGAAAAAAATAGAAACCGAGAATGATAATTTGATTTTTCAAGAAATAATCTCATTATACAAAAATTTGTGTTCTGAGTATGCAGCATTCGCAAAAGAAAAATATACTATGGCACATAGTGATTTTATTCTCTTTAACTTGATTCTGGACGAATCTGTCGTTGTTGCTATCAATGATTTTGATAATGTAAAAGTCCTGCCTCGCATTCACGACATAGCTGAGTTTTTGGTATCTGCAACACTTTTAAATTATATTGCTCCGACAACCAACCTTAAACTTCCTATTCAAATAAATCCGGAAACAGTTTTATTCAAATCTATCTTAGAAAGATGTATTTCAGATTTCAAACTTTCTGACACGGAGAAAAAACTGCTTGGTACCGTTACCGAGATAATATGGCTGTGGTCGATTGTTCTCGCTGTTTTTAAAGATGATTATTCTTTTTCTGATCTAAAACCAGCTATTGAGATATTACAACAAAGGAAAGTTAAGGCTCGAATAGATCATTTCTGTTATAATTATCAATTATGACAAATAACTTAATTCACTCACCAAATACAGTACTGGCAAAGTACCTCAAAGATGTAATCGATGTAATTCAACCTCGACTTAAAATTAACAGACCGAAAAGAATTTCATTTTATGTCGGTACGAATATAAACGGAGCACCGCATATCGGGACATATTTGATTCAAGCGCTTTCATTCGTGATAGCGCGTAAAATTCGAGACAAGTTTCATCTTCCTGTAGATATCGTAATGGGAATACACGACAATATTTCTTATGATTCGAAAGAGGATTCTGATGGGCGTATTTTTCATCGTACCTACCATCATGCAATCGGTAGCAATAAAGTCAAAGGGCTGATTGGTGCGTATTACTCCTCTTACTTTGAGGGACTTAAAAAATCCACAGGGGTTTCTTATGCGGTAGAGATTTACAGTGATAAACAAGCGACGCAAGATTTTCGTAGACACTTTTTAAAGACCCTAACCCATGCAGATACAATTCGCTGGTGTACAGCTCCATCATCGGGGTTTTTACAAGTGCGTATACCATGTTCCAAATGTCATTATTCTGAGCGTGATGCAATACACACAAAGCTGATTCAACACAGTGAACATTCCGCGACTTTTGAGTGTTTTTGTGTAGAACACGGATCATACAGAGTGATCATTGATTTAGACAATGACACCTATATTGACCTTAACACTTTGTATCGCAATATAG